>NZ_MJUW02000015.1 GCF_001753675.2 Candidatus Brocadia sapporoensis
ATGCAAAATCCTATTTTAACCAGTAAAATCGGGCATTTCAAACAACTTCATCTCTTTCGATAAAAAAATCACGCTTGGTTAAGGGCCAGACAACTTAAACGTTAAAAGAACTCATCATCGAAGATTTTGTATTGGATGATGACCGGCTCAAGCAAGATAAGCTCTTTGGCAAGGATTACCTTGGTGAACCCCCGGAACGTATTCGGGAAGTACGGGCCAGTGAAAGGCGTTTCTATCAGAAAATTACCGATATTTACCAGCATAGATAAATTTCATGACAAATGGCAAAATGTCATTGCGAGGGCCTTTTCCGAAGCAATCTTTTTATAATGCCAGATTCAATCAGGGTATTTGCAATGGACAAATTACACTCTGTTTACATAATGATGAATAGAAGTAATGCGGTGCTCTATACAGGGGTAACAAATAATCTCAGAAGAAGAGTGCATGAACATAATGAGAAAAAGGTCGAAGGGTTTACAAAAAAGTGTAACATTACAAAATTAGTATATTACGAGATATTTCGTGACGTGAAAGACGCCATATCCCGGGAGAAGCAAATTAAGGGTGGCTCAAGGGCTAAAAAGTAGAGTTAATGAATGGAATGAAGCAGGATGGAAGGAGCTCTATGACGGTTTATGAGATTGCTTCGTCGTTTCACTCCTCGCAATGACAGGCGAGGGTAGTCTTTTGTCTGTTGAAGACATGTGCGGTTTTCATCCTTTGGATACTATAAAAGCCGAGGCACATGAGCATAATTACCGAAAGCGATATTGAACAATATACTATTGAGGAGTTAGAAACCCTGGGCTTCCTGTTCCTTCACGAGCCAGCTATTGCTCCCGCTGGTGAGTTTTCTGAACGACAGGCTTACCGTGATACTGTTTTAGTGGGCAGGCTTAGAGTTGCCATTCAAAGGCTTAATCCAAACATCCCTGCGGATGCCGGGGAACAGGCGTTTCGCGAAGTGCTGCGTGTAAATTCGCCTGAATTGCTCACCAAAAACGAGGCATTCTACCATCTCCCTGTTCAAGGAGAAACAAAGTTACTAAAAAGAAAGATTTCCCCATGCGCATGAAAAATGTCGCTTAAAAAACTTTCTAAAAAAAGTTTTTACACGACGATGCCATAATGCGCTAGATTCTCATCCCGATCTCTACACCTTCAGCGACGGCTTCAAGCGCAGTCCGGCCTTCTGCAGCGTCACCGATCGTAAAGAACTCAGGAACAAGGGATTTGACAGAGTCTGCAAGTGCGATGTTCGGCTGATGGAGAACGGGAATAACAACGGCGTCAAACCCATCGAGTTTTTGATCAGCCTCCCTTCGGCGATTGATAACGATATAATTAGGCCCAACCTCAACAACTTTTGTGTTGACGTGCAATTGAGCGCCCATCTTCTTAAGGCGTTCACAAACATGAAACCGGGGATGTGCGACTAATCCCAATCCCAACATACGCCTCATTTCTATGAGGGTAACCTTCTTCCCTCTGGTAACAAGAAAGTCAGCAAGCTCACATCCCTCAGGCCCCCCGCCTACGACGGCAATGTTGCTCCCAAGGGAATCTACGTTTGTAAAGGCTTTCTTAACGTTGATTGTACGGTTCGTTTGCGTGCCCGGGATCTCAACAGGCACGCTCCTGGCTCCGTGCGCAAGAACGACTATGTCGGGAGAAAATCGTTTGATTGATTCTGCAGTTGCTTCTGTGTTAAGCTGAATTGCAACGTTGGCTTTTTTAGCCTGAAGTATTAAATAATCGAGAAATCTTCCTAATAACTCCTTCCCGGGCGCCAGGGATGCATAACAGAAACTTCCTCCAAGCTGCGACTCTTTTTCCCACAGGGTAACTTTATGCCCCCGCGTTGATAAGACCTGAGCGGCTGAAAGTCCTGCAGGCCCGCCTCCAACAATGAGTATGTTTTTTTGCTGGGTAGTTTTTTTTGTGTGATATACCCCTTCTTTGCCAATATACGGGTTGACCGTACATACAAGCCTTTTGTCGGAGATACTTTCTATACACCGGTTACAGCTTATGCAGGTTCTTATGTCATCAGACCTGCCTTCCTTCACCTTGTTAGGGAAGTGTGGATCGGCGATAAGGGTTCGTCCCAATACAATACAGTCTGCCTTGTTTTCCTGTAATATATTTTCAGCCATAGCAGGATCTAAAATCCTGCCAACAGCGAAAACGGGTATTTTTACAACAGATTTAATGCCTGCTGCAAGATGAACAAAACATCCTTCTTCTAAATAATAACAAGGTATATTAAAAAATGCAGATGCGTAGTTGCACGCGGAAACGTGGATCGCGCTTGCACCGGCCTTTTCTAAGATTCTGGCAATCTCCCTGCTTTCTTCCAATTTCAGTCCCGTAGGGGTATATTCGTCCGCACTGATACGACAAATAACAGGATACTCTTTGGGTGTGCGCTTTCGGATACCTTCAACAATTTCCTGAGCAAATCGAGAACGGCGGATCGTGTCTCCTCCGTAATCATCTGTACGTATGTTAGATTCCGGTGAAAGAAATTGATTTACCAGATACCCATGTGCCATATGAATTTCAACACCATCAAATCCTGCATTTACAGCACGAACAGCGCCTTGAATAAATTTGTCAATTATATCCTTGATCTCTTCATTTGTTAATTCCCTGGGGATTTCCTTGGTCAAAGGGCTCGGAATGGCAGACGGAGACACTGGTTTTAGGCCGGTAAAATACGGTAATGCCTCTTTCCCTGCATGACTCAATTGAATAACAACCTTTCCATTCACGGCATGGATGCAGTCTGTGAGTCTTTTTAAACCGGGAGTAAAAGAGTCGTCGTATATGCAAAGCATTCCGTCATTGACTCTACCGGCAAGATCGACAGCAGTATTTTCCAGGGTAATATAACCCACCCCACCAAGAGCGCGCTCTTTGTAGTAAGCAATAATCTCCTCTGTCACAAAGCCTTCTTTTGTACATAAATGGGTCTCCATGGGAGACATCACCATACGATTTTTTACATCCAGAGAACCTATCTTAAAGGGACTGAAGAGTTTCGGAAAAGCATTCATGAATTTTAAAGACCTCCCCACCTGAACAAACAAGAAAAGACTATTTTTTTATATGATTTGGAATCATTATTCACAACTCGTGACCTTCAATAAATATTGATATTCTTTAGTACAGATCAGTCACAGAAAATTTCTTTGAATCACCCCTAAAAATGAACTGAGGAGACTGTTTCGTAATACTATTAGCCGTAAAACTTCTGATCGGCAATGCAAAAGGCATCTTCCATTATGCGGCCTTTTACATCGGGCTAAAATTGACTTATACTTTTTGGAGCATGAAATCCCGTTGCTCTCTCTGCACGGAATTATACAGGGTGTCTCTTTCTATAGGCTCACGGCCAGCCTCTTTGATGAGTTTGATGATTTCCCGGACGGATAACGTTTCTGGTGTTTCCGCACCGGCGGCGTGGGTTATCCTTTCCTCCTGCACCGTTCCATCAATATCGTCCACACCAAAACTGAGAGAAACCTGGGATAGCTTGATTCCCAGCATAATCCAATATGCCTTGATATGGTCAAAGTTGTCGAGCATCAACCGGCTTATGGAAATGACTTTTAAATCTAACATGGCAGTAGTACCCGAACTATTCGACAGTTCGGTATTTTTTGGATGAAATGCAAGCGGAATAAAAGCCAGGAATCCACCGGTTTCGCCCTGAACCTTCCTCAGCTTCAGAAGATGGCTGATCCTGTCCTCGGGTGTTTCAATATGGCCGTATAGCATCGTTGCATTGCTTCGCAATCCCATGGCGTGTGCCTCACGCATTACCTGTAACCATCCTTCGCCACTGAGTTTTTCCGGACAAAGTTGTTCCCGGATTTCCGGGGAAAAGACCTCAGCGCCCCCCCCCGGCATGGAGCCTAATCCAGCCTCTTTGAGTTCTTTCAATGTCTGACGTATGGAAAGCCTTGCTATTTGTGATAAATGTTCAATTTCCACCGCAGTGAACGCCTGTATGTGAACGTCGTGGCAGCTTTCATGAATCGCACGAATCATTTTTATATAAAAATCAAAGGGAAGATCCGGATGCAGTCCACCCACGATATGGAGCTCCTTTGCGCCTTCTTCAACTGCGGCCATGGCCTTTTCCAGAATTTCTTCTAGAGCCATTTCATAGGAGCCCGACTCTCCCTTGTTCCTGCTAAAGGCGCAGAATTTACAGCGGTTCTTGCAGATGTTGGAGTAGTTAATATGACGATTGGTAATATAGTACGCATGATTGCCGTTTTTTCGCTCACGAATGATATTTGCTACATGGCCGATAGGAAGGATATCGTTGGACTTGAATAGCCGCACGCCGTCTTCGAAGCTTAGTCGTTCTCCGTGCTCTGCCTTTTGAAGGATATCATATATGGGCGACGATTGTAGTAATTTTTTCATTTCTAAAAAATATCAGAATCTAACGCTAAAATCAAGCACTATGTCCCTTTTTATGACTGCCAGCAGACCCTGATATGACATTGTAACAGATTCGCGTATGCTTTGAAATTAAAGCCAATCCGTTGAAACAACAAATGTTTTTCCATTGATTTTCAATACCTTCTCTGTCTTAATATCTCTAAAGTGTACTAAATTTAGCATAAGAGAGTTCTGTGATTAGGGATTGAAGATGCTTTTGTTGTTTCATGGAGAACGATTATGAAGAGTAAGGTCTATTTCATCAAAGTAAATAACGGTGAAGATGTTGCTTCCGTTGCACAAAAGGCGAGGTGGCTTTTTGACTTTGCCGGTTTTGAGGAGACGATTGCTACGAATGACATGGTGGCAGTGAAGACCAGTTTTGGTGAAAAAGGAAACATTGGCCATCTCAAACCTCCTATTATTAAAGCTGTTGTCGATAAGGTTAAGGATTGTAAAGGGAAACCGTTCTTAATAGAGACGAATACCTTGTATGTCGGTCGCCGTACCAATGCCGTTGATCATATCTCACATGCCCACGAACACGGTTTTAGTTACGAAAATGTTGGGGCTCCGGTTATCATTGGAGACGGGCTTTTTGGTGAGCATAGTGTGCAGGTAGAGATCAACCAGAAACTCTGTAAATATGCGCATGTAGCCGGCGTGGCACAAGCGGCGAATGTCATTATCTCCATCGCACACGTGACTGGACACCTGGCCACCGGCATGGGTGCTACCTTGAAGAACATTGGGATGGGACTCTCCGCGCGTGGCGGAAAACTTTCCCAGCACTCGGGAGTAATCCCTCAAATCCTGAAGAAACGCTGCAATACCTGTGGTGCATGTGGTAAATGGTGCCCGGTGGGGGCAATTCAGGTGGGTGAGCAGTTCGCCGTCATCGATCCCAAAATATGCATTGGGTGCGGGGAATGTCTGGCCGTTTGCCAGTTCGGTGCGGTAAAAATTGCATGGGATGAAAATACGGTTAACCTTCAAAAAAAGGTGGCAGAATATTGTCTGGCCATTTTGAGCAGGAAGTCAGGTAGGGCCGTCTTTTTCAACTTTTTAACCCATATTACCAGGCATTGTGATTGTATGGACAAACCCTTTAAACCTGATATTGCGGATATCGGCATTGTTGCGTCCAGGGACCCTGTTGCCGTTGAGAAGGCAACGGCGGATATTATCGGTGACCACATTGGAACGGACTTCTTTAAAGACGCCTGGCCTCAAATTGATTATACCATTCAAATTGCCTATGCACAGGAGATTGGTCTGGGCAGCATGGATTACGAGTTGATACCCTGCGAACAAGGTGCAGGTGTCGCAGTTTAGATGAAAGGGCAGGTGTTCCCAAACAATCACCCGCTCATTGGATTTCTCAATCTTGTCTAAAAAATTTCAGCGATAAAAAATCCATTACACAACGATATCCAGAATACGCAGAAGCTCTGTTGGTCTTTTGATCAATAGTTGTGCACCATTGGTCAGCAATTCTTGTGCGGAACGGAAACCCCAGAGGGCTCCAACGGGAAACATACCCGCCGTCACAGCGGTCTTCATGTCAATAGCGGTATCGCCAAGGTAGACAAACTGTGATGGCAAAATATTGAGAAGCCGGGAGATTTCGATAGCACCGGATGGGTCCGGCTTGAGAGGGACGGAGTCACGCTGCCCCAACACGGGGTTAAAGTTCCATTGTGGGAGAAATTCACTTACACACCGCTTTGTAAAATCATCCGGTTTGTTTGATAAAACAGCCATTTTTATGTCGTACCCTACCAGTGCATCAAGCATCTCTGCCACCCCGTCGTAAGGTCTGGTCTTTATCTTCCACCCTCGTTCATATTCAGCGCGGAATGCCTGGACACAGTCGTAAATAGTAGCATCATTCCGTCTGTCCTCAGGAAGTGCACGTCTTATCAGCACAACAGCGCCATCGCCAACCATGTTGCGATATGCATCTATATCATGCGCAGGAAAACCGTTTCTTTTTAAAACACGATTCGCAGCAGTGCCCAAATCTTCCAGGGTATCAAGCAGCGTTCCGTCAAGATCAAAGATAATGGCTTTAAATGGTATAGCATCTGTTTTCATAACTAATCCGGTTCCGCCTTGCTCATACTCACAAGATTCGTATCTTATGACTTATCAAGTTGGTGCATTGCAGCTATTTTATCCGAGTGGTACAAACAGGCATTGTTTGTTCGTACCTTTGTAAAAGGATTGAATACCCGCTCCTTCCGAGTGTTACCATTGCATAGTTCCAGCAAGTTTCAAAAAAATGATCTACAAACAACATTAGGTAAGTTCGGTACGTACAAACTCTGTTTGTTCATACCACCCAATATAAATCATGATTTGTAAACCTTTACATAATACCACCCATGAGAGAATTGGATGCTTTTCATATAATTCTGCTATCATGGGCTGACATATTTAGGGTATACGATAACATGCCAACGGCGATAAAATAAAGAGAAAAATACCAGGTGAGAAAGGTCCGCGTGAACTGACGAAACATGGTTCGTATGGAAACGAGCAAAGGAGGATATCCTCTGATAACGAAAAACGTGGTGCTCACATCGTAGTTTTCCATAACCCGGCGAAAGATGCTGGGCAGTCTGCTGGTTGGCGCTGGTGTCTTGCTAACCCGACCTTCGCAATTCGAGGGGTGTATGAGCTGCTAAGCCAGCAAATACAAGGG
>NZ_MJUW02000002.1 GCF_001753675.2 Candidatus Brocadia sapporoensis
GCAAAATACTATCGTGGCATCATAAACAATCTCTGACATCTGGTAAGACTGTAGTTCACGATACCCGCCATGTGGCGGTATAAGCGGGGATTCTTTTGGGTCAGTCATTTTTCGCCTCCTCTTTTGCCTCTGATGCGGAATCCACCACATTCATCAGATAATTACTTGCCTTTTTGCTCACCTTCGGCATACACAGATTCAGCAAAGAGCATTGCTTGCACTTTTTTGAATATTCAGCCTTTGGCGTTATGCCTGAGTCAATGAGCTCATGCACCTTTCTTGCTGCATCCTCTGTCCTCTGTCGCAATGCGTCATCGAAGGCAACATCCATGCGACGCATGGTTTTACCATAAAAAATCGCACCGGTTGAAATATTACCCCCTAGCATTTCCTCAAGGCATATTGCCTGAGCGCAAAGCTGAATTGCAAAGCTGAGTTCATGACGAAGATATCCTCTTTTATACTCAACCGGAAACGGCACCCATAATCCCGATGCGCCTTCAAGCTTAACTCCGACTGTTGCTGTTTTATGGAACTCCACCATATCAGCTTTGCCAACGAGTCCGAGAACAAGGGAACGTAGCCAAACACTGCGCACTATGCGCACACTTCCGCGCGTTTCCGAGAAAGAAGCATCATCAACCCGCTCATGAAGAATAGTCCCCTCCGCGGTACATACATTGTCTTCCCATACGCACTCGATAAAATGCAATGCTGCCCGGCGTTCACAGAAAGTGAAGTCGGCAAGCGCAGAGATGGGGACCAAGTCGTCTTCATTATACATTTTTAGCTTTGTCTTCTTTTAGTGGGATATCCCAAATTATCTGATTTGCCATTATCTCGTCATTAATATTACTTTTGAGAGCATTCCCCCAATAATCATTAATAGAATCAGGGAATTCTTTATCCTTATCTTTTTTCTCAACTTTTACCATGTCGAATAGTTTATGCGCATGTTCATTACCGAGCGGTCTTGAATGTTGAAAATCAACAAGTCCCACTACTCTCATTCCAGAGCGGTTAGAAGATGGGTCATCTGTAAACATGTGTGTCATGGCAAAAAGAAAATTGTCCAGATCAAAATAGGTAAATCTGGTTTTTGCAGCAAAGGCAGGAGAAAAATAGATATGCGCCCTGTAGAGTCCATAATCTATATTATATTTTCGCCCCATAGTGCGATTGCCGCCAGTCTTCTCATCACCTTCACTTTGCTTTTTTGACTGTTCCACCTCTTTCTTGCTTGTTGAGCAGCAACGAGTAATTGTGGAATCCAACTGAAGCACCTTATCCAGCGACTCAGCAAATGAGAATTGAATAGGTCCCCTGACCTGTCCGTAGAAACTGCCCTTAAGCGGTCCTTCCGTAGAAATCACACCGCCGAAGGCTCGCAAATCAAAATAGGTTTTGCACAGAGCATCCCGATAGGATTCCTGCTTCTTTTCTTCCGCAGGATTAATTTCTTCTTGCTTCTCTGTATTATCATCTGTTTTAGCATCTTCTTTCTTACCCTTTGCTTTCTTTGTTTTCTTGGCATCCCAGCTTTCAATTTTTTGACTATACTTTTCTACAAATATTGCCTTGGCTAAATCCTCTATTGGCTTGGCTTCCATCAACTGCTGTAGAATCGCATTTTCTTTTATAAAAATATCGTAACCATCTTCCAGACTGTCTTTTAAATCTCCATTAGTCTTGTAAATGCTGAAAAAGTTCCTAATCTTTCTTTTCAGGCAGACATCCGTAACCAGTCCTTTCAAAGTATTCGGCTGAATTCTTGGCATATTTTCAGCGTCAGGGTCGCCGTTGGGATTTGCCTTTTTCGCCTCAAACAGCAAAACTATGTCATGGCGTTCGGTAACTACATCAGAAACTTTCTTCCTTTTGGGAAGTACTAAACCATGTAGAAGTTTATCGGTATTGTTGGTCATTTTTGTTCCTCCTCTATTTGGTTATTGGTTTGAATATTTTGCCCGGTATCTTTTTTATTAGTTTTCAATCTCCTTGACCGTTCTCGCTCATAATAAAAACCTATTGCAAAGCGTCCTTGATCTTCAAGACTTAAGATCCTTGGAAATTCTTTGCCGATGGTTTCTTTCAATCGGGAACATACTTTTGCCAAACCTTCAAAGTCTTCTTCTACCCCATCACCGCGTTCTTCCTTTGGAATGCCGTATTCTAGACAATTTGCCCATCCACCACCGATTTTGTTTAAGTGATGTCTAGTCAAATTACAAAGTCGAGGGAAAATCAGCGCTGGTGTCTTAGACGCAATAGCGTAAACCCTGTTGGCAGGTGAGTTGTTTGTGCCTCCACTTTCTCTATGCGCTTCTTGATGAATTTTATCCAAGATAGCCAAAAGCCGCCCGCATAAATACCCAGGATTGTTTTCAATATCGTGTCTTTTCTGTTCCATAGTATCTCCTCCTTTCATTATTTTAAAAAATAGTTTTATTACGGCCGTTCTTGCAGCCAACCGTTTCTCAAAATCTTTTTCTTCCGCTCCTTTCGCCATTTCTACGCCCTGCCTGATTAAGACCGACTTAAATAATTTATATGTTACTGGGAAACCAAACAGCGCGGTTTCAAATAAGGATATGTAAGTATTTGGGAGCGGTTTTGCTGGTTGTCCTTTCTTTGGTTTTCTAACCGTTACGCCTGCAAGTTCCGAAACAGAGAATGTAGTATCTTCTCCCTTTAGAGGCACAACTATAATCTGAAAATAGGATTTAATCTTTTCTTCTGCTTCTTTTAAAGTCTCGGTATGCCATGAATAAATTGAAAATCTCCCTCTTTTTGGCGCTATTAGCACGGCATAAAAATTGGATTTCTCAATACTTGGCTGCATGCGTCCCCAGATATTGTTAAAAAAATCCTTCACCTCCAGAGTATCATTTTTTGAAATAAGCGAAACAAAGCCTGTTGAATTGACAGAATCTTTATTTTTTGCCCAGAAAACCGCTGTAATATCTCCCATGGTAATATTGTAATTTTCATCTGCCAACATCCAGTTCAAAGCTGCGGCAGATTTTTCAGACGTTTCAACGCGCAAAGGTGTAGTTTGTTTCCCCAGACCATAAGATATAAATGGTTCCTTGTCAAAAGAGGCAAATGGAATATTGTTAAAGACTATAGGGAAAAATTCTGTAAGCTTACCGATGTCTGGCAAAATAAAGTCTTTGCCATCGGGTAAAAGCTCCAAAACCTCGTTTCTTACTTTCTCATTGCGCGATATCCACCATTTTTGTATTTCTTCATCAAGAAATACGATCTTGCCATTGACCCGAAACGAGATTCTTTCTTTGTCTTCATTAAATCGTTTCAATAAAGTTTCCTTTTCCTTATCATCAGAGGACGACAAATCATTAACCGGAAAGTCTGGATCTTTTTGCAAGTACAGCTTTATAGCAGATAAAAGCCTGTTTTGAGGTAACGCTTCGGCTGCCTCGAAAATTACTGCCCGTGATTGATTTAGTTTCTTTATCTTTTTATCATCTTTTTCCCCATAAACACCGCCGGAAAATAATTCATTCGCCGGATATGTCAGAAAATCCGGAAGCCAATTAGACTGATTTGTGCAAACAGATTTAATCTCTCCTTTTTCAGCTTGGCAGTAAAGATTCACAGGCGTTTTATATTGCTTGCCTCTCTCATCTTTATTTTTTCCACCCGCCGTTGTCGGACTAAAGCTTAAATAATTTCCGTCAACGTCAAGGTCAATGAACCAATGGACTTTTCTTTTACGAAATGATTCGTGACCGGTTAATCCTTGATTATCAGCAATTTTTAATAATTCTTCTAACATGCCTCTACCCTCTTTTTTCCGTTTTCTGAGATAATTCGGGAAACTGTCATCCATCCATTCTCGGCCTTAGCATAAAAAGCTTTAGCAACCGGATGAATTGTTTTACCATTTATTACCCACTTCTCAGGTCTTTCTTTCTTATTGCCCCAATGATTCCATACCGGAGAGAAGTCAAAATCATGAAACATATTGCCAAAATCATCGTTGACCGTTTGATCCACCTGTGCATTTTCATCCCATTCAAATTCACAAGGATATTCACGGCAACCCAAATAAGGTCTGTGAAAACATCTGCCGGAATTGACGCGCCTTTCAAATATCTTCCTGTATTTGACCACAGAAATAACGCCGTTATTTTTTATATATTCTTCGGGAACCTCAATGACCGCCTCAATCAAATACTCAACATCCTTTAAAATCAAACTGTGCCTTTGGGTATGACTTTCTTCTGTATCTGAAACATTAATAGGCTGGCCTGCCTTGCCTGAAAACGCAATTTTTGATGTTTTAAGTTCATTCCTTAAAATTGAAAATGGAACTCCTTTCTTTACTATGCCAATCCTTAAAATTCTCCAGATGAAACCAGATTTGTCTTGCCGTTTATCCGACTGTGGCTTTTCAATCGGTTTCATCAGGATTGCTTCGAAAATGCCTCTGGCCGCAGACGGCGTGATGACCGGATAGCTCACTCTTTCAACATGAAATTCCGGTCTTGTAAAACAAGCCCATTGGCCTTTAACACGAATGCGTACTGGCTCACTGATCATTGTGTCATCTCCTCTATAGTTAAACCGTTAAATTCCAATCCGTATCCGTAGATTCCTCCGCGATAAATTCCATTCCATAAGTAAAGATTGAGTTTATCATCAAAAGTAGCGCTGATATTTTCCCTATAGGGAGAATGTGAAAGATAATGATACGGTAAATTAATCATATATTTTTGCAAAATCCGCCAGTCGTCTCGGAGGAAAAATCCTCGTTTTATTGCAATATCATAAACTTGCTTTGCCTCTGTATCATGTTCTTTGTTCGCAATTTTTTCACGAAGTATTAGAACCGGAATGGTCTTTTCATCTATGAAATTAAAGAGCTTGTCCACTTCCTCGAAACGAAATTCCGCACGCGCTTTCTGTATAGCACATTCATCTGGAACGCTTAATTGATAGAGGAGGCGGAAATAGTGTTCAAAGGTTTCCGGATTCTCAGGATCAGCAAGATTCATTTTTCTCAGAAGATCCGTTTGTTTAGTTGCCGTAAAATACAGACCTTTGGATAATCCTTTGTCTGAAGGATGAAAAACATGAACCTTTCCTTTTTGAAGAAGCTTCCCATTACGATTACATCTGCCTGCTGCCTGAACTATAGAATCATAGGGTCCAAAAGCTCGCCAGACTTCAGGAAAATCTACATCCACCCCAGCCTCAATGCACTGTGTGCTAACTAAAAGACACGGCTGTTTATTTTTAAGCCTATTTTTAACCTCATCTAAAACAATTCTTCTATGCGACGGCATCATCCATGTTGAAAGATGGAAAAGATATTCATTGTTGTGACCGATTGCATTTTTAATGGCTTCATGCAAAGAACGTGCATTGGGTCTTGTGTTGACAACTGCCAAAGCCTGCTTCATAGGAGTATTGAGCATCTCGTTTGTAATGTCATTCCACGACTTCTTCTCATCTTGCCAATCATATTCTGTGCGTTTTAAAATATTGAAATGTTCTCTTGCTGTTTCTATGGGGATAATGGGAACTATGTTCTCTATTCCACAAGGCAAGTCTTCCGTCTTACTTAATGCAGGCTGAGTTGCAGTGCAGAATACAGCGGAGCATTTATACGGGCGTTTCGGATTCGTTAACTCATCTAACACATTTAAAATAGGCTGCAATAATAGTGGCGGCAATGTCTGCACCTCATCAAATATAATGACCGATTGGCAGATATTATGGAGTTTCCTGGCTTGCGAGGGTTTTCTCGAAAACAGCGAATCAAAAAACTGAACGCTCGTAGTTACAATAATAGGCGCATCCCAATTTTCTGCAGCCATTCGCCTTCTCTTAGCCTTCAAATCTATTTCGCCATCTTCCTTTTCTTTTTTGTAGTTAGACGCATTTTCTTCTTCAACCTGAGAATGGTGTTCAAGTATCATTTCTTTACCGAATACTTTTACGTATTCGCTTACAGTCTGTTCAATAATACTAAGATAAGGAATTACAACAATGATTCGTTTGAAGCGTTTAGGGTCATCAGGGACAAGCTTATCATTATGGAATTTTGCATGTTCCAAAGCGAATAGAATGGATGCAAGAGTTTTTCCGCCGCCTGTCGGAACACTCATTGAGAATAATCCTCGTTCGTTCTGAGCCGCCTGCTCAGCCAATCGTCCCACTTCATTTCTGACCTTCAGGACATCTTGAGATGCCTTCAGTTCCCTAACCGCCCTTTCCATACGATCATGAAGGTCTTTCTTTAGTTTTTGGATCAACTCATCGGGCTTAAATTCCGGCCATTTCCTCAGTTCAAGTGATGGATCATTCATTTTTTCAAATGCTTCGGTATCTAACCGGTCGGCATCAATCAAAGCGCTGAAAAGCATACGAGTGAAAAACTCTGCTGCAAACCAGCCCTCAGAAGTTTTGGTGGGGTCAAATTCCAAATCCTGCAACCATGATGGAAGAATCTCAGCAATGTCAGGACAAACCCAATTATTATCAGAGCCATGAAGAAGATTAGATGCTGTTACAGCCTTATTCAAATAGTCTTTTTGTCTCTTGCCTACATCACTACGATTATGAAGCCCTGAGTGATGACCATTTATTGCAAAAGCAATTGGCCACGCATCTTTTTTCAACGCAATCATAGCCCCATGATGGGCATGTGGTTTTTTATTTTTCACCTGCTTATCATCGCTCTCTAATCGTTGCTGAAACTCTGCTTCTACTTTTCCCAAGTCATGCAATAATCCTGCTATCTTCCCATGGAAAGAGGCATCAAACGCACCAGCGAAAACAGACGCTCTTAATCCCACATCTTCTAAGTGCTTGGATAATAGATGATCTTTATGTGCAAAATACTGCTGCTCCTTCATTGTATTTTCTCCTTCTAAGCATAATATTCTGTCATCTTGAATAACCCCTCATATCAGACCACAAACCCGCCGAATAAACCAAATTCACGGCGCTGAATTTATTAACAAATATTTTGCCCTGGCTGACCGAATTTTTCGGATGACCCTAAAAAATATTTCTGATCTTGTGAATTATCGGTATGAGTATACAGCCCTTTAACCATAAATAACCTCTTGATTGCCAGATCGGTAAATGCAGTTACTC
>NZ_MJUW02000091.1 GCF_001753675.2 Candidatus Brocadia sapporoensis
AGGGTATTACAGAAGGTCGATTTTCGCACTGCGAAAATCGTTTGCAGAATTTAGGATCTAATAAAAACAAGGAGGAATGGATGAGAAAAAAGTTGATAGTGCCTTGTATGGTATTATGTATCTTTTCTCTGGGATGTAAAACGGAACACAAAGTGGAAGTAGAAGTAAAGCCGATGCAAATTACGATAGATGTAAATGTCCGGATAGACCGTCAGTTGGAAGATTTCTTCGGCAATCTTGATGAAGCAGCAAAAAGCATTGGTGGTGGAACTGCGGGGGCAGAGAAAACTGAGGAATCAAATAAATCTGCTCAGTAGGTTTTAATAAACGAGAAGGCTTTCATAAAGGAGATAAAAAATGAGGACGAACGTGTGGGTACCACTTTTGATTATAGTCGTTGTCAGGGCGGTTTTTGCGGGTACTCTATTTTGTGCCGAGGACATAAATACAGTAAAGGTGCAAATGGAGAAACGCCTGCCACTTATTGTCGAATTAAAAGCTAAGGGGATTGTTGGAGAGGATAGGATGGGGTACTTGCAGTTTATTGGTGGAAAACGAGAGAAAGAGAATGTTGTTCAGGCAGAAAATCTCGATAGAAGAAAGGTTTATGAGGCAATTTCTCAAAAAGAAGGGGTTGCTGTGGAGCAAGTGGGTCAGCGCAGGGCGCTGCAGATTGCTAATAAGGCCAGAAAAGGTGAATGGTTGCAGGATCAAAACGAAAAATGGTACCAGAAGTAGTTTGCATTATGTTGCGATCAAATAAATGATGTCAAGTCACCCCCACAGGGTTAACAATAATCGGTGACGATATACTATAATCATGTCATCCCTTCGAGATTACAGGATCAATGTTTTATTTACTTGTAGTGAATATGAGTCTGGTAGGGGCGGGTTTGAAACTTGCCCCTATCGCTGCATGGAACATACCTTCTTTGTTGGAAATTTTCAAAAAACCCAATGGTTACTGTTTTCTTACCTTTACCGTTACGTCGTTTATTAGTTTTTGGTGCTTGAATCGTACTATCGCATCACCCGTTTTGTTCGCAGCGATAATGGTAAATGTTGCCTGACCATTTCCATCAGTATATGCCACTGCCGGCGAAACATCCACGAGTTTTTTACCATTCATTATCTTAGCCCTCACAGGCTGGTTTGTCGGCGTGAAGCCATCTTTACAAATTAAGGTCACGGTTTTTTGCGTACTTGTCTCCCTTACAAGCCTCAGAGATTTTGGTTTTACATCAAGCCTTTTCACTATACAAGGCGGTGGAGTAGGTGTTGGCGTTGGTGTTGGAGTAGGCGTTGGTGTTGGAGTAGGTGTTGGTGTTGGTGTTGGCGTTGGCGTTGGTATCGATATTCCATACTGAGTCACCGTGAAGGTCTGTCCTGCAAGGGTCATAATTCCCGAGCGGGCGCTTGTATCTTGATTGGGTGAAACCGAGTAGTAAACCGTCCCGCTTCCGGTGTTGCTGCTGCCGGAGGTGATTATAATCCAGTCCGCATTACTTGTTGCCATCCAAACGCATATCTCTGACGATGCCGTTACACCGACACTGCCAGATCCACCGCTGAAATCAAAGGTCTGACTGATTGATGAGAGGGAATATGTGCACTCCACTCCATACTGGGTTACTGTGAAGGTCTGTCCTGCAAGGGTCATAATTCCCGAGCGGGCGCTTGTATCTTGATTGGGTGAAACCGAGTAGTAAACCGTCCCGCTTCCGGCGTTACTGCTGCCGGAGGTGATTGTAATCCAGTCCGCATTACTTGTTGCCATCCAAACGCATGTCTCTGACGATGCCGTTACACCGGCACTGCCAGATCCACCGCTGAAATCAAAGGTCTGACTGGTTGATGAGAGGGAATATGTGCACTCCACCCCATACTGGGTTACTGTGAAGGTTTGTCCTGCAAGGGTCATAATTCCCGAGCGGGCGCTTGTATCTTTATTGGGTGAAACCGAGTAGTAAACCGTCCCACTTCCGGTACCGCTGTCACCGGAGGTGATTGTAATCCAGTCCTCATTGCTCGATGTCGTCCAGGCGCAAATATCTGACAATGTCGCTATATCGACACTGCCGGTTCCTCCGCCGGAATCAAAGGTCTGATTGATTGTTGAAAGGGAATATGTGCAGAATATTGATGGAACCACCATGGCAGTCATTATATCGCCATAACTTGAAATATCTGTAACAGAAATGTTTGTCGGGTCACCATTTTTAAGCCTGGAGCCAGGTATCGTAGTATCGGTAAAATCGCTATTATTTCCGTAAAAAAAGAACATTTTTGTCTCCACGAGGGAAACCGCAGCATCCAGTTTACTACATGAATTTTCTGAACATCTTTCATTTGCCTCTTCTACATCCACGCCTTTATCATTTTGATCAGCGTTCACCTGCCAATTTAAGGGAGGTGTCTTTGCCCTGTCGATATGATAGATAACGATACCTCCGTGTCCTGTTATACCAGCTACACTTTGAAATCCTGCATCATAACCGGAAAACTGTCTGTTCTCTATAAGAAAATATTGATTTGTATCCGCTGTATTTAAACGAAAAATAGAGGAGCTATTGCCGTCCGCTTTCGGAAAAGAAACAAATTGGCTTGAAGATATAGTATTTACGTTTCCCCAGGAGAGGTATTCTTTACACCATGCTGACAAATATGTTGGCGATGACCCTGCATCAAATTCGGATGCAGACCTTCCCCAGTTACCATATCCCATGAGATCAAAATATCCTATTCCATAAGAGTATCCATTGCTAGGATCTGTATCGTACAGATCTGGCAATCCAAACATCTGATGTCCCAATTCATGTGCCATGACACCAAAAGTAGCAAGATGGTTTCTGTGTTTTTCACCAAATTGAGCATAAGCATATATCGTTTTATTGTCGACTTGACAACCGCCACTGATACCCCAAGAATGTGCCCATACAGACGGAGAAGGACTATTAGCTGCAGCCTCATACCCGGCCACCATAACCATAACTGAAAGTTCTGTTGGCTCAATAACACCATCCTCATTAGTATCATATTGAGCATAATCGATGTACGGATCCGCTGCAAGAATAGCACTTTTTGAGATCTCCTGATTTCTTACATCAGTATTTGAACCCGTGTTCGGATGATTTCCACTCAAACGCAGCCATCCAATGAATCCGTCATTTGGTGTCCCATGCAATTCCGCTGCGGGGGCAATCAATACGGATGAATAAGATGTCTTGCTATAAAAATCAGAAACGCTATTACTGTCTCCAAATAGGAGAGGCTGTATCTGGTTTGCGGTATATGTAGCTTCCGTATCTGCATAGTCAACGGCAATAATTAGCAGATGCATCGTACCACGTATAGCCGTACCTTTTGATCCTTTCTCTAAGGTTGCTTCGGTTTGTAAACTCTTCTGAGGAAAAATATTTCGGTTCGAACCGAATGATTCTGGCTTTTTTGGCGAGGTTTTTGGCGGTCGCAGTCCCCTTGGAATCCCCAGTAAAGAAGGGTCAGCTATTCCCACAACGGCATGGGAAGTACGACCTATCAGGGATGAAGGCCGTTTACCCCTGTCGTAATCAGCAGAGGGTATATAATACTCCCAGTTACCTGAAGTTGAATTCTTGTAAATCCCGTATCCATTCTTTGTCTCAACCCAGTTATACCATTCATCCCCGTGCTGTCTTGCTTCAAAGGTAAAACCTGAAGATTGCTGTAGCGTAAAAAGACCCTCATATGCAGGGATGGCATATAATTTTAAGGGGAAAATAAGCGCGGAAAGCAGGAGCGATGTAAATAAAGTGAGAATCCCCTCTTGTCCCCTTTTTAAAAAAGATTTTTGGACACAACACAAAGTTGGTTTATTACCCTTTTTTTGTTCCATCCTCAACCGCCTCTGCTATAAATAGAGATTATCCCTGCTCATCTCCTGAAACATGAAGCATTGCAGAAATTTCCATCCCTATCTGAACGAAAACATATGCTTTTGTCAGATTTCGTTCAGGCCCCTATTTACAAACATCTCCGAAAACAAAAAAACCTTACTGCAAAGATTTTTCTGTGAAACATCTTCGGCAGTAAGGCTATCTTTTTTTCATCTGTAGAGATGTATGGTCATACGTCTCTACCACAAGACCCTTTCCTTTGCGTCCCCTGATTGCTCAGGGTTTGCCTTTGTCGGAACATTTTTTGTCCGGTTACATAAATTTTATAAAAAGCAGCTACTTAAAATGCACAGAAGAACAAAATAACGTTAGGCATCAAAAAAATAGATATTGATGTTATTATTCAAAGTGGCAACAGACAATTATCAACAATATTATTAAAAAATGCTAACATCATATAGATAAAATCTATCTTTTAATTATAATCATAATGCAGAAAAGCTGCAATCAAATTTCTCCTGTCAAGGAATCCGGAGGGAGGTGTAAAAAACTTACGAAAAAGGAAGATTTTACGCAGCAATACTATCGGGAATACAAAAAGAAAATCGTCGTTGCAATCACATTCACATTGCTCAGTGTAAACACCACAAAGCATCCAGGCACAGGAGATTGCCCTAGGCTGCCGCCCTCGTAATGCACTTCTAATATATACTTAATTGTTCCTTTGCTAGACCTAAAACAAGCGAGATTTTAAAACCTCGCTTGTTTTAGGTCTAGCTCCACACGGTTCTTTTCTGCTTCTTTCTCATTTGACTCGAAGCCCTGTCGGTCTATTCCCGCTATCCCTCCGTTCTCTTTCCCCTTCTCCCAAGATGCTCTCAAGTTCCCGCTTGAGTATACCTTGTCTACCAGACTAAGCCCTTTGTGTCCTCTATCAGGTATCACTGGTTCTTGCATCTTGCCTTCCAGTCATTTCGTCTACAACCGCCCATTGCTCCCTATTATCACTTTTCCACGCTGCTCCTTAGCTTGATTGTATAGGATTATTTTATTTAAACGGGTTGCGGTGTGGCATGAACAAACTTGTTTGTCCATGTTGTTTGAATATACACGCGGATTTGGAATATAACACACTGACAAACGAAGTTTGTCAGTGCCACCCTATAACCGGAGACATAACTTGACAAATGGTATTTAGTGTCTAAACAAAGACATCTTTTTTTGAAAAACATCAGGGCGGTTTTACACTCGCCAAAATTTTTTTAAAATTTGATATCGGACTTCTGACAAAAATAGATATTTCTTACTCTTGGTCTTTCATTTCAAACTTGTCTGGAGGTAGTATCTCCCTTGTTATGCCGTTTCTTGTAGTTTTTTAAGCTGCCTTTTGCAACTTTTTTGTGTCCTCTCCTTAAGCGCGTTCCCCAGACCCCGTTTTTATGAGGATAAGTTTTGTATAAATTTGCAGCCAGTATTCCCAGTGCACAATTCCACCTGTTCCACTTGGACCTCTTTTTCTTTCTTCGGCATGATTACCTCGGGTATATATAATTTCAGCAAATCCTTATCCAGTACGATATTCTCCCACAAATTATTTTAATAAAATGATGAAAAAAGGATCCGCTTCAACGTTTAAAAAATTGTTGTATCATAACCAATTTATTCTGGGCCCATTTTTCCATGAAGAATTTTCTTCATGGAAAAGAGTGGAAATTAATAATTCTCTAAAGATAACGTCACATCCAGATCTAAATATCTACCAAGCAATAGATAAAAACAAATCGATAACTTTGTTAGGATTTATTTTGGATCCGAATAATCCACAAGCCACGGATTTCGATATAATCAATGAACTTATCCACAAGCTTTCCAGTTGTGATAATTTTGTTGAGCATACTTACCGATTCGGTGGCAGATGGATACTCATCGTTAATGATGGTAAAGCGATAAGATTATTTCATGATGCTTGTGGCTTACGTCAGGCATTTTATACAGATACTGTATATACTAAAGATTTATGGTGCGCATCACAACCAAGAATTATTGCGGAAATATTGCGGTTGCAATTTGATCCTGATGCAGTCGATTTTATTAATTCTTACGAATTTCGAAATGATCAGAACTTCAAGTTTCCCTGCTATAGTTCACCGTATAAAGAGATAAAGCATCTGCTGCCAAACCATTATCTTGATCTTTTAACAGGGCAGCCCAAGAGATACTGGCCTAATAAAGAGTTGGACGAACTACCTCTTAATGAAGCTATAGAAAAAATATCGGTAAATCTTAAGAGTTTAATGAAGAGCGCATCCAATCGTTTTGATTTAGCATTGGGATTAACCTCTGGCTGGGATAGTCGATTGCTCCTGGCAGCTTCTAAGGAAATAAGTGATAAAATTTCTTACGTAACAGTAAGAAAGGTAAATATGCCAGACGACCATGCCGATGTGCGAATACCTTCTATACTCCTTTCAAATTTAAAGTTAAAGCATGATGTTGTGAAAAGCTCATATATCATAAGTGATGAATTTATTCAAGCATTCAAAAAAAATACCTCATTAGCACATGATGTCTATGCGCCGGATGCTTATGCTATATTGAAATACAATGGACAGAAAAAAGTTGCAGTAACTGGTGGTGTCTCTGAAGCTGGAAGAAGATCTGTTAGGGATATGTATAATAAACTTAAAAAGGAGAAAATAACAGCCCGAGATCTTTCGAAAATTGAATCCATGGGAAACAGTCAATTTGCGATTAATAATTTTGAAAAGTGGCTTTGGGGATTAGGAGATATACATAATGTAGATACTCTGACTTTATTTGATTGGGAACAAGAGCACGGAACTTGGCACGCTATGAGTCAACTGGAGTTCAATATTGGATGGAAAGATATTTTTACGCCCTTTAATTGTCGAGAGTTACTCATACGTATGCTGTCTGTAAAGGAAAAATACAGAAAGGCGCCAAAGCACGTATTATGCAAAAATCTTATCTTAATGTTATGGCCTGAAGTTTTAAGTGTTCCAATAAATCCCCATAAAAAGAAGAGGTTCATTTTCTTCACAAAATCTTCTATTAAGCAACTCTTTCTTCATGTGCCAGATTCTATTAAAAAGTCGTTTGAAAAGATATTAAAATTGAGGGTCAAAATATTTGACAATAGGGTCGTGGGACCACTAGCCCGACTTTCGCAATTCGAGCTGAAAAAAGGTTATTTTTAGGCATGAATCGCCCA
>NZ_MJUW02000101.1 GCF_001753675.2 Candidatus Brocadia sapporoensis
CCTAACTATTCTGAGAAAATATTCTCTCTCACCATCCGTTTCGCTGAATAGTTACAATAAAAAAGCCTTACTGCAAAGATTTTTCAGAAAACATCTTCGGCAGTAAGGCTATCTTTTTCACTACAAGGATAAGAGATCGTCTTAAACCACATCCCTATGTGTTTAAAAGACCCTGTTACTTTGCGTCCCCAGATCACTCTGGATTTGCCTTTATCGTAATGTGTTTTTCATTGCACTAATGCGGGTAAAATACATTGATTTTTTCTTTGTGTCAAGCTGAAAATAAAAACTAACATTACTCTTTTAAAAAGTTAACCTCATTAATAAAAATAGATATTGACAAAAACCACCTTAATTGTTTAGCATGCAATGATAACTTTTTTGCGTTCACTATATAATATGAGCGTCGAGAATCCCTTACAAATAAAGACAACAATACACCATGGTTGGGGAAACGCCATTGTAAATAAGAATTTGAAACAAGAGAGAGCCTTAAATCCTATAAAATTGGTAGAATAAAGAACCGTGTGAAAAATTTTCAATTTAAACAAGAAAAGGTATTTTTAGCAAAATCCTTAATTCCAGTATAGTCTCTTTATACAGGGTACTTGGTTGCGGTTTTGCTGCTTTATGGGTTTTTATGAAATCATTTACCAGTAAATACATCTCTGTTTTTCTCTCCATTCTTGCCTTATCGGGATGTCTTAGCGGACAAAGACCACCAGTGTCGATTTCTCCAAAGTTGGACAAAAGGGTTTACCAGGAAACCCAATTACCCATAAATGTGGGCCTTTACATAGAACCTCGTTTGCGGAGCTATGTTCAGGAAGCGCCGATAAAACAACATGAGGCCGGTGCACAGTTCTACACTTTTCCAAACTTTGTATTTCCTTTTGGGGAACCTCTTTCTTTAAAGATTGAAGAGATGTCAAAAATTATATTTAAAAAGATTGTAGTACTGGATAATTTGCAAAATAAGGCGTATGAAATGAGTGAGGCTTTGGATGGAATTTTGACGGTTGCCTTAAAGAATTCTGATATTGAACTTTATATTGAACAATCTGTATGGAGGGCAATAGGCCGACATAATCTTTCCATCACCGCGACATTTTTAGATCCAAAACAAAACAAAATATGGGAATCCGATATTGCTGTGGAAGGAAAAGGTCTTGATTTTGTAACAAGCAGGGTTGAGCAGGAATGGTGGATGACAACGGGCCCACGATTTGGACCAGCTGTAGATGATTCGATCCAGCAGATAACCTACGAGCTTGCCCAGAAGATTACCACATCGAAAGAAATCCTCGCTTATATTCACAAAGAGAAAAGATAACAGATCATTGATTCAGGGCTATTTTTGCCTCCCGACGAAGGTGTTCAAGTAATTTAAGTATCTCTGCATCTAAAACCTCTAAACGCACTTTTTTTTTAGCATCATCAAATCGAATTTGTGCCCCTTCGTTTTTCTCGGTAACTTTTATCAGATGATAACCATATTCCGTCTGAACTGGTCCGCTTAACTGCCCTACCTTGAGTGAAAATGCCGTATCCAAAAAAGCCTTCGCAAAATTTCCCTTTTTCTGGATAAATCCTAAATCCCCGCCATTTTGTGCAGAGGGGCAGTCTGAATACTTTCTCGCAATCTCTTCAAAAGCCGCTCCATGTTCGATTTCTTTCTTGATGTCTTTCATACGTTCCAGTGCTTGCGCAAACGCCTTTTCCGTTTTCATATTTCTTGTGTCAATAAGAATATGGCTCACTTTTACGGTCTCACCGTTAAAGACGCATAGATTCTCCTCGAAGTATTTTTTCAAAGTTGCATCGTCAAGCTTTTTATCAAAATACTTTTCCAGTGCAATAGAATATTTTATGTTTCGTTTAAATTCGTCTATATCAGAGCCTATAAATGTGAGGACGCGCTCTAGCGATTGAATGTCATTGTTCTCATTGCCCGAGATCGTATTTTTGATCTGCCTGATTTCCTTTTCGATCTCCTCAGGGGTAACGATTAAACCCTGCTTGTCAATGAATTCCTCTAGCAGGATGTCAGTAATCATCTGATCGATAATTTCTTGTTTCATTGTCTTCAGGGTTTCCGTGTCCGTGTTTGCAACATTTTTCAGTCTTTTTAGTAACATCTCCTGTGTTATAGGTTTGCCGTTTACGGTTGCAACAATATTTTTGAGTTGCTCTTTTTCTGCAGAGAATGTACAGGGTTGCAAGGCGATTAAAAGCAAACATAAAAGAGATATTGTTCGTTTATTCATGATAATTCCTTTCTTTCGTGATTCGGAGTTCGCGGATCTTTTGCTGGAGGTTTTGCCGATGCATATCGAGCGCTTCCGCTGTACGGCTAATATTTCCGTCACATTCTTCCAGTTTCTTTTTGATAAAATCGCGTTCAAAATTTTCTATTAAGATCTTTTTTGCATCCCGGAACGTAAGGTTGTAATCAATGCTTCCGGAGGGTAAGGTGTTGTCACTGGGATGTTTTATTTCCTCCGGCAGATCTGTTGTATCAAGAATTTCCCCATTGGAAAGCACTACGGCGCTCTCAAGGGCATTTTTCAGTTGACGAACGTTACCTGGCCAATCATACGATATTAAATATTTCATCGCATCGTGGGAAATCGATGCCATTCGTTTCTGATGTTTTTCAGAAAAATGGTGCAAAAAGCGGTTTACGAGCAAGGGAATGTCTTCTTTCCTGTGCCTCAAAGGAGGGAGTTTTATGCTTACTACTTTTATCCGATAGTACAGGTCTTCACGAAATCTGTTTTCCTCGATTTCCTCTTCAAGGTCACAATGGGTTGCGCTGATAATACGAGTATCCACGGTGAGTGTTTCAATTCCGCCGAGACGTTCAAATTTTTGTTCCTGCAATATGCGGAGAAGTTTTGACTGGGTGCTGGTGCTCATATCGCCGATTTCATCAAGAAATATCGTGCCTTTGTTTGCCAATTCGAATTTTCCTAATCGTCTCTCTGCTGCGCCAGTGAATGCGCCTTTTTCATGTCCAAAGAGTTCGCTTTCAACCAATGTCTCAGGGACAGCGGCGCAGTTCATAATAATGAGAGGTTCATTCCTGCGTTTGCTGCGTCTGTGAATTTCCCTGGCTACAAGTTCCTTTCCGCTGCCACTTTCACCCTGGATAAGCACCGTAACGTCTGTAGTGCCGACCTTTTCAATCTTATCGAATACCTCCTTCATAGCTTCACTTTGGCCGATGAGTTCGCCCATACCCTCCAGCCTGCCAATCTCTATCCGAAGTCTGGCGTTTTCTTCCTGTAACGCAAGCCGGTCAAAGGCATTTTTTGCAATAATTCGAAGTTCGTCTATTTCGTAGGGTTTTGCTATATAATCATACGCACCCTTTTTCATGGCATCTACAGCAATTTTTTCAGAGCCATAGGCGGTAACGATAACCACCAGGGGCGGATTAGGTATGGCGTTAATCATTTCAAGGGTTTTCATGCCATCAAGTTGAGGCATATTAATATCTAAAAGAACCAGAGAAGGACGCAGGGTTTTTATCATATGGAGCGCCTCCGTGCTATCTTTTGCCTCATATACGCTATAGTTATCTTTCAGGAGTATTTTTTTCATCCCATAGCGTGCGGCCTTTTCGTCGTCAACTATTAATATTGATGGTTTGAACATACCTTAGGTTTGCATGAATACCGGTTCGTGAAGAGGAAAGTTTATTACAAATGCCGCTCCCTGCCCATCACTTTCTACATCGATGGTAGCTTCTATATCTTCGAGTTTTTTCTTTACAATAGAAAGACCTAAACCCGTTCCCGTTTGTTTCGTGGTATAAAAGGGTTCGAATATTTTTCGGAATGACTCCTTGGGTATGCCGGGGCCCGTATCGGCAACTGTTACCTGGATTACATTTCTTTCAGGCGGACAGTGGGCATGAATACGTATCTTTCCACCGGATGGCATTGCCTGGATGGCATTATGGAACAGATTAAAAAAAATCTCCTTTAATGCCCCCTCATCCGCAGTAATTGCCGGAAGGTCATGGGAGATTTGGCAAAAGGTCGTAATCTTATTCTGCTTTGCTTCGTGATTGAGTACAATAAGGGTTGAACGGATAACGTCTCCGAGCCTGACACTGGTTTTTGTGTCGCTGCTTGGTTTTGCAAATTGCAGTAATTGATTGACAACTTTTGTCAGGCGGTCTATTTCGTCTACGATAATGGCGAGATCCTCCTGTAAGGGATCATTTTTTGTTATATCTTCCCGCATAACCTGTACAATTGCTTTTATTGAGCTCAGTGGGTTTTTTACCTCATGAGCCACGCTGGTTGAGAGACGGCCGAGACTGGATAATTTTTCATTTTCATACATCTTTCTTTCCAGCGCAAGTTTTTCCTCGATGATTTTTGATTTTTCAACTGCAGAACCAATTTCATTGGCGATAATCATCAGTTGATCCAGATTATCAGAGGCAATCTGTATACCTCTTTTCGCCCTCCCGATGCTCAGAATGCCAGTAAGTTTTCGATTGACAAAGATCGGGAAAATGAAAATAGCATCAAGGAGCCTCATTTCGTTAATGACAGAAACATCTTTTATCTCATATCGGTTTAATACGATAAATTCCCCATTTGCAAAAAACTGGATAATATGGTTTATATCTCCCAGGGAAATGGGCACGTTTTGCTTGGCCCCGGTAATTTGAATCCGTTCGCTCTTAAAAAGAAGGAGATTTGTAGATTTTATAGCAGTGGCTTTTATTATCGATTCGACGACCTGTTTCAGAAGTTTTGTGAAGTGAATGAGCGGGTCAGTGCTAATAACGTGGCTCAGTTCGTTCAGGAGATACTCACTGTCCACGGTACGGTAAAACATCAGCTTTCGTAAAACTTTTTGTATACTTCCCTTGAGCGTTGGGAACCAGAATACCAGGTTGATGACAAAGACTGCCTCCAATATCTTGGCGTTTACCAGATAGTGATGCTCCAGAAATTTACTTAATTGCTTGATTCCGAAGTAATAGAGACAAATTAAGATAAGGGTGAGAAATGAATAAAAGGCGCTGCGCCGGAGGACAAACTCCATATAATTATACCGGTAAACATAATAGGCAAAAACGATACTGGGGAATATGGATGATAACATGGAAACCAGTATCAGGTAATCTCCAACATAGGGAATCTTATAGCCGTTAAGGAGCACGGTAAATCCGATAAAAACTGCAATAGTCGTCACCACCCAAAAGATAGCCAGATGAAATTTGCGTTCTTCCTTTTCATCTACCATTTTTAAAAGCCAACGGGAAATACCCGCGGCAATGAATAGCGAAAGGATCAGCCAAAACACAAAAGGTTTTACATAATTGGTTACAGGCGCTGGCAAAGAGAAATTTGTAAACTCGATGAAGGTTTTTATAACTCTTGTAAAAAGAATAACAGGAAGATAAATACCCGTAACAATAAACCATTGGTAAGATTTTTTAATATGAGGGCTGTTCTCAAAAAGGAAGGAAACTACCGTATGAAGGAGTAAGCTGGGCATGAAACCAATTCCTGCGTAGGAAATCGCTTCAGCAATACAATTTACCAGGAACAGATTTTTCCCAAACAAGAGAAAGCTAAAAAGGGAAATCGTATTCCCGAAGTGCCACATAGCCACACTGATAACAAGAAAGAGGAAGATAAGTTCACTTCGTGTCTTATGCTTTCGCTGCACGATAAGAATGGAGAGAACTATGTGCAGGATGGTACCAAGGATGAAGCCGATAAGCGAAATGATTTCGTAGAGATGCATAAAAAAATGGGTTTTTTAAATGCGAACAAGGTACATGCTGCCGATATACCTGAGAAATTATTAAGAAATTTTTGAAGAAACAGTGAAACTATTACATTTACGACTTCCACAAACTCAGCATATCTTTGTTGTACCGTCATGAAGAAGTTCCTTCCTTGCGCAAAAATGTATCGAAGAAGGAGCCGGTTGTAACGGTACTCAATTGGAATTTTACTTGTAGTGAAATGATGTTTTTTATATTGCCTTGTAAAATGTCGCGGCAGGATGTTTCATGAGGTTCTTCCCTGAAATCTCTTACCCTGGGGCATGTCTGACAATTCACTACAAACTTTTTTCTTTCTGCAATGTTATTCCTTGTCTGCCCTGGCCATTTTCGGCTGATAGATACAATAGGGCTCTTCAGCCAAATAGTTGCCCGTATCATAAAATGCCCGTGCCCTGCATCCCTCGCAAACCTTTTTGTATTCGCACTCGCCGCACTTGCCTTCCAGTAAATCGGGGTCGCGTAATTTCTGAAAGACCGGAGAATTATTCCAGATATCTGCAAATTTTTGTTTCTTTACGTGGCCTGCCTCAACCGGCAAGTAACCGCAGGGGAAGACTTCTCCTTTGTGTGATACGAAACACACGCCGGTGCCTGCCAGACATCCTTTCGTCATGGCTGCCATGCCGTGTGTCTTAGGTGAGATGGTGATTCCTTCCTCTTTTGCACGTTCACGCATGATACGGAAATAGTGAGGGGCACAGGTAGCCTTGGTTTGAATCTTTGCTTCTTTTGATAGATCGTAGAAATGATTGAGCACCTCTTCATATTTCTTGGGATGAAGCATCTGGTCATCGGCAATCTGAACCCCGCATCCCACCGGTACCAGCATAAAAATATGCAATGCATCAGCGCCCAGTTGCAAGGCAAGGTTGTAGAGGTCGTCGACCTGATGAACGTTATGTTTTGCAATGGTACAGTTGATTTGCATACTCATGCCCAGGCCTTTCAGTCGTTTGAATCCGGCAATAGATCGTTCAAACGAGCCGGGGATTTTTCTGAATTCATCGTGGGTCTTGGCATCTGCGCCATCAAAACTGATTGAAACCCTGGCAATACCTGCTTCAACAATTTTTTTTGCAGTTTCGTCATCTACGAGAGTTCCATTCGTTGCCAGGGCAACGCTCAAGCCTTTGCTGACCGCATATTTTGCAATCTCAAAAATATCAGGTCTGAAGAGTGGTTCACCCCCGCTGAGTACCAGAATGGGTCTGCCTGCCTCAACAATGGCATCTACAAAGGCCAAGGCTTCCTGTGTGGTCATATCGTCCTTGGCAAGAGTCGTACTCACATCGAGTCTTCGGCAGTGGATACATTCCAGATTGCATCCAACAGTAGTTTCCCAGAAAACCAGGCGAAGCTGATTTTTCATATTTTTCATATATTCTATGGCAGATTTACCGGAAGTATCGTCTTTGATACGTGAATAGGTTTCTCTAATTGTTTCAGGATGACCGCCGTGTTCGTGTGATGCAAGGTGGCCACCATGCAGGTGTGACATTGGATGGCTATCCGGATGTTTACCGTGTTGTGACATGTTCTCCTCCGATTTCCATTAATAAAGAAGTAGACCACAAGCAGTTCCTGTGAATAACCTGGGAATACTTTTGTGGTTTCTCTACTATAATCCTCTGTGGTAAAAATAGTTAAAATCTAATATTTTTATATTATAAATGAATGTTCAGTGTTTGGTCAATTAATAAAACAATCTTTTCTGATAGTCTTTTTTGCAAAATGATATTGCTTCATGATGTCATCCTTTCTGCAGGATTCTTTAAGCTTGACAACGGATAATGCCATTGATAACATTACGAATTTGAATGACTTTTCCATGCGATTTATGTGCTGCTTTTTACCAAGCTTTTTACCCACCCGTTTTGTCCTCTCTTAATAGGGCAGGTTTAGTTGCGGCTTCGCTGGTTAGGGATTATCTGTCAAAATTTTTATGGATTGATTTGGATTACTTTTAAATTTTGTTGAAATGAACAGGATATTTATTTACGACACGACATTGCGGGACGGTAGTCAGGGCGAGGGAATTTCATTTTCTTTGCAGGACAAACTTGCTATTACCTTGAAATTAGATGATCTTGGAGTGGACTACATAGAAGGCGGTTACCCGATAGCGAATCCCAAGGATGAATCCTACTTTAAGGAAGTGAAATCCTTAAAGCTTCGGCACGCCAAAATTGCTGCTTTTGGAAGCACACGGAAGGCGGAGGTGCGGATCGAGGAAGATAAAAATGTAAAAGCGCTCTTACTGGCGGAGACACCCGTGGTGACTATTGTTGGAAAGAGCTGGGATTCTCAGGTAAAAAATGTGTTAAAAGTTTCACTTGATGAAAATCTGAAGATGATTTCCGATACTATTGCTTACCTTAAATCAAAAGGTAGGGAGGTCTTTTTTGATGCGGAACATTTTTTTGATGGATATAAGAAAAACAGGGAATATGCATTAAAGGTATTACAGGAAGCTCAGGCATCAGGCGCTGATGCCATGGTGCTTTGCGATACGAATGGGGGAAGTTTGCCTGTGGAGATAGCTGAGATTGTCGGAGCTATCAGGGAAAAGATAAAGGGTATGCTTGGTATTCACGTTCACAATGATGGTGACCTTGCCGTGGCAAATACCCTTGCATCTGTGAATCAGGGGGTAAGGCAAGTGCAGGGCACAATCAATGGGATCGGTGAACGATGCGGGAACGCCGATCTCTGTTCTATTATTCCCAATCTTGTCTTGAAGATGGGATATCGCTGTTTAGAAGATAAGGGGTTGAGAAAGTTGACCGAGGTGTCCAGATATATTTATGAGACGGCCAATTTGCTTTTACGCTCCAATCAGCCCTTTGTGGGGGTCAGTGCCTTTGCTCACAAAGGTGGATTGCATATAAATGCCATTCAGAAAGATAAAGGTACCTATGAACATATTCCGCCAGAATCGGTGGGAAATGAAAGGAAGATTCTCATCTCCGAACTTTCTGGTAGTTCTACGATCCTTGCCAAGGTAGAAAAATTTCATCTGACACATGATCGTAAGTTCATGAAGGATATTCTTGAAGAGGTGCAAAATCTTGAAAATGAAGGGTATCAGTTTGAATCGGCCGAAGCCTCGTTTGAATTACTGGTGAGAAAGAAGATCGGACGATATAAAACCTTTTTCGATCTGGAAGGGTTTCGGGTGATTGTAGAAAAAAGGGAAAATGGATTGCCGGTGACGGAGGCAACGGTTAAGGTCAAAGTGAACAATATCCAGGAACTTTCTGCAAGTGAAGGATCAGGTCCTGTAAATGCCCTTGATTCCGCTCTGCGCAAGGCACTGGAACGATTCTATCCTTCATTAAAAGATATGAAGCTTGTGGATTATAAAGTGCGCGTCATTAATCCCCGTTCGGGGACTGCGGCTAAGGTCAGGGTGATTATTGAGTCCCAGGATAAGGAAAATATCTGGAATACCGTTGGAGTTTCGGAAAATGTTATTGAAGCAAGCTGGTATGCCCTTGTGGACAGTATTGAGTATAAATTGCTAAAAGAGCAGGAAGTTGAGACGGAAGAATAAAGACCTGTCATAAAGGGATAGGCCAGACAAAGATAAGAGAAACAAGCAGGTTTTTTTTAAGGAACAAAGAGGGTTGCATAATAACTCATTACGCAACCCTTTTTACAAAGATATGGTTATTTTTAATAAGGAATCTGTATAAAATCTCCCGCCGTGCCCCCGTCGTTGTTATACACTGTTGGCATATAAAATGTGTTTTCTGCAGCCTGATCAATCTTTTGGTTACACTTTGGACATCTTCTGTTGTGTGGTCCGCGACTAATAAATTTTTTCCCACACATGAGGCAACTCCTTTCCGCTTTATCAGCATAAATGTTTTTCAGGGAAAGGTTTTTTTCGCTGTATTTTTTTTGATTCTTACGTTTCGGCTTTACTTTTTGTTGAACATTCATAGTGAACTCCTGAATATGTTGACAAGTAATTTAACTGCCTTTAAAAAACAAAACCAGATCCATTATGGTTCCAAATATTCGAGTTTTTTTACATTCCGCCCTTAAATAAAAAAACCTTACTGCAAAGATATTTTCTTACATATCTTCGGCAGTAAGGCTGTCTTTATTAAGACCCTTTACTTTGCGTCCCCTGGTTGCCCAGGGTTTGCCTTTGTCTGAATATGAATTATTATTTTAAGCTAATGTTAATTTTTTTGTTATTTTAATTTTATAAAATTTTCTGTCAAGGAAAAATTTTATAAAACATCGAACGGTACCAACCTCCATAAAATACAGGGTTAGTTATTATTGTCTTTTTAAGTGTTTTAGTCGGATTTCATTATTTTTTAAATTATTGTACTACACCAGATATTTTGTTCACAGCAGATTGTTTTTACTTGTATTTGAATATTTGTGTCGTTATAATGATCCAAACTATTTTCCTGAAGAATGTTAAGTTTTATAACGGGGCGTAGCGCAGTTTGGCTAGCGCGCCTGCCTTGGGAGCAGGAGGTCGGAGGTTCAAATCCTCTCGCCCCGACCATTTCAATAGGCATTATCGCAATATTCCTTCTGAGTGACCTGTCTAATTATAACGACGAAATCCTCTTTGAGTAAAATATGTAACTATAATAATCCGCAAGCGACCAGCAAAAAGTTGTAATGCCAGAAATATCCCGAGATATCTGGAATACACCATTTGAATCTGCAGGTTATCGGAAGTACATTGAAATCCCATCGGTAGTGTAACGTGTCGTTTTGACATGCATTTGTATATGCAAAGTGGCGAAGGCATTTGTGTTTACCGCAATACTATGATGAACAATTTCGTCATGGACTAGAATTTCCATCGTATAACTCCACGTGCAATGCATACAGTCCTTGTATTTCTGAACTTTTCGGATGCATCAACGCTGAAATTATCAAAATTGCAAACAGTGGCGCCCATGGGGCATATACACCGGCAAAATGCCCTTTGTTCTATAAGATAGATGGATAGGAAGGCGTCAACCAGACAAACAATATGATGACAAGGGGTTTTAGGGGATATCTGCCGTCATTACCTGCATGTTACCGAATAATAGGTGGAGCCGAGGATAAATGTAGATAAGCCAGAATTCATAGATGGCGGTTAGTTTTTTCAGCAGAAAGACATACTGGATATTGGTTACCTTTGACTTGACGATTTGCGGAGATGTTTCAAGTTTGTTGAGGATTTTTAAGGCTGTCTCCAGAAAGAAGGCAAAATGACACTCAACCGCAAATTAACTTTTCCAATATGGCGATTATCAATACTCGACAACAATAAAAAAATTGCTGTGGAATTTAACAAATCTATTCCGAAAAGGCTAACGATACCATTCAAACTGAGCGCTCCTACTCTTTGACAGTCAAATTGACACCAGAGAATAACTATATGCCCCAATTGCAGTATTTACAAAAAGCAGTAGGTCGGCACTACAAGCCATTTTGAGAATTCACCCCTTTCATGTCAGGGGTTTCCCGGTGATACATGCCCAAAAACAACCGTTTTTATGTGCGAATTGCGAAAGTCGGGCTAAGAGTCTTCTCCTATTGATATTCATAACGCAGCAAAGTCACAGCCAATCCTCCTAAAAAAAGAGGGCCTTATTGTGAGCTTGGGAAGATAACGCAAATGGTTTTAGAGAGGAGAGGGAAGAAGAGAGAGAGGTTATTCCGTCAGCATTAGGGTTATCGTTGCACTATTTAGGTTCTTGATACCTATTTTGTAAGTATAAAATCCCATCCTGCCAAGCGTATCGTCAATATATGCTAAAAAAGTACTTTTTCCCGGAATGGTAAATTCTGCATTTTCTTTTCCATTCCGGATACCGGAAAGTTCAAAGGTTACGGTAATATTCTTGTCTTTATCACTCGGATTGACGATAACAACACCGACATAAAATTTGCTGAATGTTGAAAATTCATAAGTAAGAGGAATCGGCTCCGTTGTGGGTTCGTCTGTACTGGCAAAAGCTCCCATGATAATCACGGAGTTCGATTTCGATTTTTTTTGGGGAGCAATATTTTTCAGGGCGTATCCCTGAATATTCCAGCGGTTTACTTCTCCTGTTTCACAAAAGACATCTGGATGAAGTAAAAAGGAAAGTATAACTGAAGTTGACAAAAACCATAATTTGTATGTTATACGGTTCATTTTCAAAACCCCTGCATGTACCTCTATCTGTCTTGATTCACAAGAGATTTGTGTATGGAGATCTGATTGAAAATTGCTAAAAGCGTGATTAATCGTTTTTTGCAAAATGACTGGAGTGTCCCTTGCATTATCATCTGTTCCATAAGTACCCCCAAGGGGATTTGAACCCCTGTCTCCAGGCTGAGAACCTGGCATCCTGGGCCGCTAGACGATGGGGGCATGATAAATGTGAAGGAAATATGTCTAGGATTAAATATTCAAAATTTCTCAATAGAAGATTTAAAACATACTATATTTATTTTGTGATGTCAATAAAATTTAGTTTGGAAGTGCTAATTCTGTCCATCCGTTTTTGTTTGCTAATGAATAAAAATGATCTGAAACAAGGCTTGGCAAATGATCACTAAATTTTTCTTGAGAAAAGCGTTGCAATTCATCTGCTGATAAGTATAAATTAATACTATTATAAAACGTGTTATATGGGTTACCCTTTACTGTTTCGGAGTATCTTCTTAGTTTTTTAAACTAAGGAAAGTATATGATGAAAATTGCTATTACAGGTTTGACGGGTTTTTTAGGCCATTATTTGGCTAAAAAGCTTTTTAAAAGAAATGTCACAATCCAGTCCCTTATACGGACTACCAGTAATATTTTGCTCTTCAAAGATTATGAAAAAAAGATAACCTTTATCAAAGGTGACATGACCGATAAAGAGACCTTGAAGAAATTTGTGCTGGGAGCCGATGTGGTCATCCACATGGCCTATGAAAGGAACGGTGCTTCTTTCCGTGAAGCAGCCAATAAAGACACCAAACGGTTTGTAGAGGCAAATCTCTTAGGGAGCATAGAATTGTTAGATGCCTCAAAACAGGCGGGTGTCAAACAATTCATCTTTATCAGTTCCTGTGCAGTTTACGGATACATCTTTCCTCATATCCCATTGGATGAATTGCATCCCCTCATGCCAGATTCAAATTATGGCGCTTACAAGGCATCGGTAGAGGCGTTTTGTCATTCGTACTTTTTGTCAAAGGTTTTTGATATCACCATCTTCCGTCCAGTGGGTATCTACGGTATAAATCCACATCTTGCCCATTCCGCCTGGTATAATATAGTGAAGGACATCAAACACGGAGCAAATGTTGAAGTTTCAGGCGGTGGGAAGGTAGTGCATGTGGAAGACGTAGCGCAGGCCATAGATTTGGCGATTGGCAACAAAGAAGCATCAGGGAAGATTTGTAATCTCTCAGATTTTTATGTGGACAACCTAAGCGTGGCGCGGATAGCCAAGGATATCTGTTCCTCTAAATCCAACATCAGTGGTACCCCCAAACAACCCATTCACACAATTGACAACGCCCGGTCTCAGACATTAGGTATACATTATGCGGGTATGCCGGGTTTAATGCAATACGTTCGGGAACTGATTGATCGTGTTTAAGAGATGCTCTTTTTCTTCTCCTTCTGTCGTCGGAAGGGGGCTATCGTATCCATAAATCAGGAAGATTGTCAAAAGGGCAATTTAACAATAGTACAAGCATTATTTATGCAATCATTGAAACACTTGCTTATAGAAAGCATAAAGGAGAAAGGAAGGATTACCTTTGCAGAGTTTATGCAAACGGCACTCTATCATCCTGAATATGGTTATTATAACTCGAAACGGGAACAAGTTGGAAAACAGGGTGATTATTACACAGGCCCTACCGTCTACAGGATCTTTGGAGAACTCCTCGCAAGACAATTGGAAGAGATGTGGAGGCTTATGGAGAAAGAGCCATTTGCCGTTGTGGAAATAGGTGCGAACAAAGGGTGGTTATGCTGCGACATCATTCAATATATTATGAATGCATACCCGGAATTTTATAACAAATTTCATTACATTATCGTTGAATCGAATCCTTATGCAAGGGAAAAACAGAGATTGCTTTTAGAATCTATTGAAGTAGCGGACGAGAAGGTGTCATGGCACACTTACACAGAAGATGGATTTTCGTTTGACAAGATCCACGGATGTTTTTTGTCCAATGAATTTGTAGATGCCCTGCCGGTACATCGGTTAAAGCTAGAAAATAAGGTTTTAAAAGAGATCTATGTGGGTTATAATGGGAAGAAATTTTGCGAAATAGATGATGATGTATCGTTACCGGCGTTACACTGTTATCTCGAAACGAATAATATAAATCTCGATGAAGGCCAGGTATGTGAGATAAATTTGGGCGCTGCAGATTGGCTAAAACATGTTTCGGAAAAATTGGACAAAGGATTTATGATAACGATTGATTACGGTGATACCCGGGACAGGCTATATCATGAAAATATGCGTGAAGGAACACTGCGATGCTATCATAGCCATACGGTCAACCGTGATTACTATGAACGGCCGGGTGAACAAGACATTACTGCACATGTGGATTTTTCGAACCTGATAAACGCAGGAAGATCCGTACAGTTAGAAGAGACGGGTTTTATACAACAAGCCCATTTTCTGATTGCTTTGGGTATTCTAGAAAGATTCCAGGAGACAAAATATAATACTGATACAACACTGAAACTAAAAAACCTTCTTCATCCTGAGGCGATGGGAGAGATTTTCAAAGTGCTCATTCAGCACAAGAATATCAAAAATCCCCAGCTAACCGGTTTAAGGCCGTTACAATCGGTAATCATGAGTACCCGTTAACCACGGAAAAATGCTTAATATCACGGTTAAATGTAAAAGTAGGTTGGGATTTTCTATTTCCGGAGGTTCTCGTCAGGGATAGTATGTATTTTCATTCGGAAGGAGGGTTGATATGAAGATTGATCAAGCATCAGAACCAGGCACCATCATAATGGATGTGCTCATTGAGGCAATCAAGCGGGAACAAGAATCATATGATTATTACTATCGGGCGGCATTGCAGGCGGCGAAGCCTGCCACGCGTAAAATGTTACTTACCCTTGCGGAATGGGAAAAGGGACATATCGCTGAGTTAACCAAACATGTTTTGGAACTTAAGTCCCAGAAAGAGATCGATCGGGCTATTACCGGAGGTTTGTAAGTATCCTATTCCTGAGAAGCATGCCGTGTCTCGATAAAGAATACAGGTGAAACAAGAGATGAGATTGCTCAAGCTGTTTAAGCCGATTCAACTGTTTGTACCGCTTAAACGGCTGAATTCCATGTTTTCTTTTGAATTAAAGTCGGAAAAATGATGGATATTAAACGGGAAGATTTATTACAACTATATTATTACCTTAAATTGACTCGAAGATTAGAAGACCGTGCTACATCACTCTATCATCAGGGTAAGATATTGGGAGGTGTCTGGACGAGCAACGGTACAGAGGCCGTTTCCGTCGGGTACGGCTACGCCCTTGAAAAAAATGATATTGCGGCACCATACTTTCGGGATATGGGGGTTTTCTTAATTCGGGGTATTACGGCAAAACGGATTATGGCACAGTATCTCGGCAAAAAAACAGGCGTTACCGGTGGTAAGGAAGGAAATGTCCACGTGGGTGATTTACATTTTGGTGTATTTGGTTTTCCCAGCCATCTGACGGATAATTATCCTGTAGGAGCAGGCGCCGCTCTTGCCTTTAAAATGCGCGGTGAAAAAAGGGTTGTTGCTGCATGTACTGGGGATGGGGGAACGAGTCGCGGTGATTTCCATGAAGGAATGAATATCGCAGCGGTAAGAAAATTGCCCATTGTATTTATTTGCAACAATAATCAATACGCCTATTCTACCCCGCTAAAACTCCAGATGGCTATCAAAAATGTTGCTGAACGTGCCCTGGCTTACGGCATGCCCAGCAAGATCGTAGACGGAAATAATGTGGTGGAAGTATACGCGGCGGCAAAAGAAGCATACGAGGTGGCGAGAAACGGGGGTGGACCTACCTTTATCGAATGTAAGACCATGAGGATGCATGGTCATTCAGAACACGATAGCGCCAAATACGTTCCCCGCGAACTCCTGGAAGAATGGAAGAAAAAGGATCCTATCTTGTACATGGAGACATATTTGGTGGGAAATCAGATCGCTAAAAAGGAGGAACTGGATAGTATCGATTTACGGGTGAAAAAAGAGATTGAAGAGGCGGAGGTGTTTGCTGAGGAAAGCCCGTATTCTGAACCAGAAGATGTTTTGAAGGGTCTTTATGCAACACCAGTAGAGGAGTAGATGTCATGAAAGAAACGACCTATCTTGAGGCGATCAAAGAGGCATTGGATGAAGAAATGGCACGAGATCCAGACGTATTTATTTTGGGTGAAGACGTAGGGGTATATGGTGGTGCATTTCGTGTTACGGAAGGCCTTTCAGAGAAGTATGGTGAATGGCGTGTCTTTGATACCCCGTTATCGGAATCCGGTTTTACCGGTGCTGCCATTGGTGCAGCACTTGTGGGAATGCGGCCTGTCGTCGAGATGCAGTTTGCCGATTTTGTCTCCTGTGCCTTTGATCAATTGGTAAATGTGGCAGCAAAGAATCATTACCGATGGGGTGCTGCTACTCCCCTTGTTGTGCGGGCGCCGTATGGAGGAAATGTGCATGGCGGGGCATTTCATTCACAATGTATCGAAGGGTTCTTTTTTAATGTGCCCGGACTTAAAATCGTTGCCCCTTCAACGGCATATGATGCCAAAGGTCTGTTAAAGGCTGCTATTCGCGATAACGACCCTGTTATTTATTGCGAACATAAATATCTCTACAGGCGCATTAAAGATCACATTCCTGAAGAAGATTATGCCGTGCCAATAGGAAAGGCACGAATTGCTATTGAGGGAAATGACGTATCAATTATTACCTACGGGGCAATGGTTCATACTGCAATTGAGGCTGCACAAACGCTTAAAGAAAGTGGTGTTTCCTGCGAAATTATTGATTTAAGGACAATCTTACCATTGGACAGAAAATCAATTCTTACTACGGTAAAGAAGACGAACAAGGTCGTTGTATTGCATGAACAAACGAAAACGGGCGGTGTTGGTGCCGAGATCTCTGCCTTAATCAGCGAATCCTGTTTTGATTATTTAGATGGACCAATTATTCGCATAGCTGCTCCGGATACCCCGGTGCCCTATAGTGCTCAGATGGAAGAGGCCTTTATACCCCAGCCAAAGGATCTTATCACGGCAGTAGAGAAATTAATGCGTTATTAATAAAGAGGTTTTTCGTATGTTTGTGAATGTAATCATGCCGCAGATGGGTGAAAGTGTTGCAGAAGGGACCATTATTCGATGGTTGGTACATGAAGGAGATAGGGTTGAAAAAGAACAACCCCTTGTTGAAATCAGTACAGACAAGATTGATACCGAGGTACCTTCTCCAGCAAGTGGCATTGTAAAAAAAATATTTTATCCCGGGGGAAAGACGCTTCCTGTTCAGGAAGTGATTGCTCAAATTGAGTCCATTGAAGCAAAAGAAGGCGTGGTCAATGCTGGAGGAGCGAGTGGTTATTCGCCCCTGCTTGAAACCACAAAGAAGATTGAAACAGTTGAGGCGACAAAAGAAATTGAAGGAGCAGAAGAGAGAGAAAAACGATACTCGCCCCTGGTAAAAAAATTGGCTCAGGAATACGAGGTTAATTTAGAAGAGATACAGGGTACGGGTGAAGGTGGTCGGGTGACCAAAAAAAACATTATGGACTATGTCGCAGCAAAATCGGGCGCTATTGCACCCCCGCCGGTAACTGAAGAAAAGGTTTTTGAGAAGGATGTGCTTATTCCATTAAGCCCGAAACGAAAAATTACCGCGGACAAGATGATCCAGAGCAAACGGACAGCTGCTCATGTGACAACGGTATTTGAGGTCGATATGACAAAGATTATAAAGTGTCGGGAGATGAACAAGGACGGTATGAAACGTGAGGACATTCATCTTACGTATCTTCCTTTTATAACTATAGCTACGGCGCGCACCCTCAAGGAACACCCTATCATGAATGCCTCGTGGACGGAAGAAGGTATTGTCCAGAAGAACAATATCAATATTGGAATTGCGGTATCTCTTGAAGACGGATTAATCGTTCCGGTAATAAAAGATGCTGACAAGAAAGATCTGTTGCAATTGGCAAAAGATATTCAAGGCATTGCCCGGCGTGCACGTGCTAAAAAGTTAAAACCAGAAGATGTCCAGGAAGGGACGTTTACTATTACGAACTATGGTATTAATGGAAGCCTGTTTGGGACACCAGTTATCTTACTTCCGCAGGTCGCAATCCTGGGTGTCGGTACAGTCGTCAAAAGGCCAGTCGTCGTAGATGATGCGATTGCGATTCGACCGATGATGTATCTCGCTCTTTCGTTTGATCATCGGGTCATGGATGGTGCCAACGCCGATGCATTTCTTCGTGCAATAAAAGAGAGGTTAGAAAAATGGGAGGTTTTAGCTTATGATACGAAGCGGTCTTCTTCTTCAACTGGATACGGTGGAGTATGGTGAGGCCTGGGAATTACAAAAGGCGCTGCTTGAGGCAAGAATTTCTGATACGACAGGAGATTGTCTTATTTTGCTTCAACATCCGCCCACCTTTACCTACGGACGTAGATACAAAGAAGACGACTTAATAGCAAACCGTGAATATTACGAGAATAATGGTTTCTCTATTTATAAAACTGATCGGGGTGGGTTAGCAACTTATCACGGTCCTGGTCAGGCAGTTGGTTATTCCATCATGAAAATGTCCACATACACAAATGATTACTATCAATATCTACGGATGTTGGAAGATGTGATTATAAGAACATTGTCATGCTTTGGTATTGTTGCAGAACGGAATGAAGGATATACAGGAGTTTGGGTAAATAAGGCAAAGATTGGGTTTGTTGGTGTTCGGGTCGCATTGGGTTACACCATGCATGGATTTTCTCTTAACGTAAACAATGATTTAACGCCTTTCAATTTCATCACTCCCTGCGGAATTCAAGGGGTGAGAATTACTTCTATCCAGGAATTGCTAAACGAAAGTATCAGCGTAAAAGAGGTTTATGATAAACTCGCAAATCTTTATTCAGATGTGTTTCAGGTACGATTGATACCTGTTGAGATGAAGACATTAATGCAAGGTATTGGCCTTGCAGGAAATTATGTGAGGGTATAAATATCATTATTTATGGATAAACAGGAAATTACAAATAAAAAAAATGATAGTGATAGCATTCGTGAGGAAGGGATAAAAGCAGGAATCTTTGGCAGTATAAAAGACAGGGGGGAAGTCGATCAGGTAGTCCGTGATCGATTGATGGGAGGACCGCGCGGTCCTGAAAAGATAATATTTAAAGACGGAAGCGCTGTAATATTTAAGTGTGATGTCAGACGTTACTGGAAGGCGCAAAATCCTGATACCCCGATTCGGGAAGCGATTGTTTATCAAATCGATAAAATTGTGGGGCTTGGAGCAGTGCCCAAGACGATGGTAATTGATGACATGATCGATAACGTACGATATGACGGTTCGGTCCAGGAGTGGATTAAAGGCGCTAAAGATGGCTACCAGATAGAAAGATTTACGTACGAAGAAAAAAAAATTTTTGAACAACTAAAGATTTTTGATTTCGTTATTGGAAATAGCGACAGGCACCTGGGAAATGTCTTGTTTACCGGTGACGATAAGTTACATGCTATAGATAATGGTGCATGCCTTATTATTGAAAAAGACGAGGATATTTTGTCATTTTCAGATTCAATAATACATTTCTTTAGCAGGCACGTTGTTCATGATATGCCTCATATTGTAGAATTTATAGAAAAGTTTTATTACAGTAAAGATATGATATTAAATTTGATAGATAAATACATACACGATAATACAGAACTGGCTAAGCTTATGGTGGAGTCAAGAATTAATTATCTGCATAATATGCTAAAGAGGGATAGACCGTTTTCCAGGAAATATAGGGAATGGAGAAAAGGGTTGCAAGAAGAAATACAAGATATACTCAAAAAAAGAAAGTAAATATCCGGCGCTTGTTATTTGATATTTATCATAATTTAGTATTAAAAGACATATGCGCCCAAACTGGTTAAGAATAAAGTTACCCAGTGGTAAAAATTTCAATGAGATACGAGGTATTTTACAGGAAAATCGGCTTCATACCGTTTGCGTGGAGGCAATGTGTCCGAATATCGGTGAATGCTTTGAACGACGAACCGTAACATTTTTGATGCTCGGCAATACCTGTACAAGATCGTGTGGATTTTGTGCTGTAAAGAAGGGAAGCCCTTCTGGAGTAGACAAGGAAGAGCCGCGTCGGATTGCGGAAGCTATACAGAAAATAGGGCTGGAATATGTAGTACTTACTTCAGTAACGAGAGACGACCTCCCCGATGGTGGTGCATCCATTTATGCCGAGGCAATCACTCTCATTCGGGAGTACATTAAAAACTGTAGAATCGAAGTATTAATACCTGATTTTTGCAACTCACCAGACGCATTAGATATGGTAATTCATGCCAGACCCGACATCGTTAATCATAACATAGAAACGGTGCCCCGCCTTTATTCCCTCGTAAGGCCAATGGCCAACTATGGGTATTCATTAAAATTGTTGAAAGATATACGCAAGAAAAATCCCTCGTTAATAACAAAATCAGGATTTATGGTAGGGCTGGGTGAGACCTGGGACGAAATAATTGACGTCATGGGTGATATAAAGAATGCACAATGTGATATGCTTACGATTGGACAATATCTGAGCCCCCACAAAAATGCCCTGACGGTACATCGTTATTATAAACCAGAAGAATTCGAAAGACTCCGGTTGGAAGGGGAAAGGATGGGATTCCATTCTATTGAATCAGGGCCGCTTGTACGGAGTTCCTATCATGCGCACATGCAATCCTGCAAGATTTTGACCTCATAGACAAATCGACATTTTAGATGTTTTTCGTCTTTAGTATTTTTATGGTTGGCCGATAATACAAAAATATTATAACGTTTTTTAATCGGTGTCGGGGTTTTTAAATCAGGGAAATGGCAGTGATGGCAGACGCAGATATACATAAAAGCTTATTGGATAGCTTGTCTGGGGGAATTTGTGCTATTGACAGGGACAGGGTAATCACTTACTGGAATAAAACTACGGAAACTCTTACCGGACACAAGAATTCTGATACCATGGGAAAGTGTTGCAGAGATGATATTTTGATGTATGTAGATGAGCAGGGGAGGGGTGTTTGTGAAAACGAATGTATGGCAACGGGAACAATGAATGACGGTAGCCCGCGGAGTATGGAAGTATATGCTCATCATAAAAAGGGTTATCGTGTGCCGGTCTTGGTTCGCATATTACCTCTGAAAAATATAGATGGGCAGATTATCGGTGCTATTGAGGAACTTCATGACAATTCTTCAAAGCTCGAGTATGTCCGCAAGATTGAAGAACTCGAGAAATGCGCCTTGCTTGACTCTCTCACCGGATTAGTGAAAAGACGCGGGTTGGAAATGAACTTGCGAACCATGTTTGATATTATGCATAGGTACGGCTGGTCATACGGGGTTTTTTTAGTTGATATCGATGGATTAAAAAGGGTGAATGATTTGTATGGTTCTGAAATTGGGGATGCAGTAATAAAAATGGTGTCAAAGACGATTTTACATAGCGTAAGGGCGTCGGATATGGTAGGTCGGTGGGGGGGGGAAGAATTTATGGTAATCGCCATGAATGTTGCCGAGAATCATCTGTACACCATTGCAAATAAAATTCGTGTTCTTAATGAACAGTCAGGCTTTTTTGTGGGGTCTGATGCTATTCGCGTGACGGTATCCGTGTCGGCCACGGTTGCACAATCAAAAGATACAGTCGATTCTTTATTAAAAAGAATAAACCACTTGATGCATCAGGCGAAGTCCTCCGGCAAGAATTGTGTGTCGGTATAAAGATCGGCGCAATGTAAATCATAAGGCATGATAAATAATTACGTCTTACGGTAATATTTCTCTCGGGATGCTGATATCCGTTACAATAATTTCTCCTGTGTGTGTTGGCCCACTTTCCAGATAAAATCCTCTCTTATTTACCGCAAAGGTTACTGTTTTATATGCTTTTATTGCACTACCTAATATCTTGCCATCGTTGCAGTCAAGTCCCGAGGGTATATCCACCGATATAATGAGTTTGTTGAGCTTGTTAACACCATGAATAAGAGTTTTAAACGGTTCTCGCACCTCGCCGGAAAGTCCCGTTCCAAACAGTGCATCGATGATGATATCGCAATTATTCAATTCCTTCAAGACGCCGTTTACCGCGGTGGTATCAAGGGCTTCTCTGACAGGGATTCTCATATGAAGGAGTATTTGCAGGTTTGTGCCTGTATCTCCGTACTTTAAAATATCGGAAATCTTTGCAACGAGAAAAACAGTTACAGGAATATTGTTATTGTAAAGATGCCGTGCTACAACAAACCCATCTCCACCGTTATTCCCTTTCCCACACAGGATTGCTACTCTCGTTTGCCGATGGGTATTTATCATTTTTAAGACCTCTTCGGCTACATTCCTTCCAGCGTTTTCCATAAGAATGACGCCTGGAATTTTATATTCTTCAATAGCCTTCTTATCCAATTCCCGCATCTCTTCACGGGTTAAAGCTTTTTTCATAATAAAGGGGTGCTTCGGATTTGAGTTGAAAAGGATTTTTGGATTTGATTTAGTAGACCCTCAGGAGGTTTGTGGAGCCCGGCTCCCAGACAGGGATCCCACCGGTAATAACGACCTTTTCTCCTTCATGAATGTAACCGGCCTCCTTCGCGGCTTCAATGCTCTTCTTCATCATGTCGTCGGTATTTTGTGTGAGTTCCGTAAGAATGGGGATAACTCCCCATACCAAGGCAAGTCTTCTGTAAGTATGTAACGAGGGGGTAACGGCAAGAATAAGCTGTTTGGAACGATGCCTGGAAATAAAACGTGCCGTACTTCCTGTTCGTGTGGATGTTATAATGGCATTTATATTAAGGTTGTCAGCTACCTGGCAAGTCGCAATGCTTATAGCATTAGGTACCGCTGTTGGATCTTCTGGGGAATGTACGGATTCAAAGTCTTTTTCTCGGATCAAATTTGGTTCGACTTCTCTGGCAATTTTCGATAGCATACGAATGGCCTGTACGGGGTAACGGCCTTTGGCAGTCTCTTCTGACAACATGACGGCGTCACTACCGTCAAAAATGGCATTGGCTACATCGGTAGTTTCTGCACGGGTAGGTCTGTAGTTGTTGACCATAGATTCCAGCATTTGAGTGGCAGTAATAACAGGCTTACAATATCTGTTGGCGAGGTGTATGATCCGCTTTTGAACGAGGGGAATTTGCTCCAAAGGTATTTCTACTCCTAAATCACCTCTGGCAACCATAATGGCATCTGCAGTTTTTATGATATCTTCAAGCCGACTGAGTGCTTCATGCTTTTCAATCTTGGCGATAACCGGTATGTCTTTATTTTTTTGCTGCAAAAGTTCCTTAAGCTGCAAGACGTCATCTGCATTTTTCACAAAAGACAGCGCTACGTAATCTACGTCATGCTCAATTCCAAAGTCGAGGTCTCCCTTGTCCTTTTCTGTAAGAGAAGGTATTGGCAGACTTCTTGTAGGTATGTTGATGCCCTTGTGGGCAGACAGCTCACCACCGACAATGACCTGGCAGACAATATCCGTGTTGTCTTTATGAAGCACATTTAATTCAATCTCCCCATCACAAAGTAATATGGGATCACCTGCAAATACATAATCGGGTAAAAGTGGATAAGTAACGGACGCGATCTTTTCATTTCCTTTTATGACCTTGCTCGTTAAGGTAAATTGGTCACCAGCTTTTAAGATGACGGATTCTTTATAGAAGGTTTTTATTCTAATTTTCGGACCGGATAAATCCTGAATAATGGCAACAGGTTTTTTTAACCGTGTCGAAATAAGACGTATGTTTTTGATATTTTGTTCATGGTCCAATAGGGTGCCGTGAGAAAAGTTCAAGCGGGCTACATTCATCCCTGCTGTTATCATCTCTTCTATCACATTGGGGGAATTGCAGGCAGGACCAATGGTACAAACGATCTTCGTCTTGGAAAGATTATTCATGAATTAAATTTTGAGAAAGAGAGAACAGCACATCAGGTCTTCCATTTCTATCCAGCGATAATGTCCACAAACCGTTTATAAAATTAGTAGGGTTTTTCAACAGGAAATCCTTCGGCTTTCCACTGATTAATGCCCCCCTCCATGTTATACAATTCTTTTAGCCCCTTGTCTTCCAGCATCCCGCATGCCTTAGCACTTCGCTTTCCCTTTGCACAATGAACAATCACGGTTTTATCTTTGGGTATCTTATTGACGTTTTGTTCGAGATCCTGGATTGGAATCAGATTCGCTCCCTTAATATGACATTCATTGTATTCCTCTTTTGTTCTCACATCAAGGATGAATACGTCATTTGATATACCCATAATCTCCCTGGCCCGTTTTGCAGATATGTTCTTTACTGCAGCTCGTGTTTGCGCACATCCTTCCGCTGCATAGAGTTTTCCGGAGTTGTAGGTACCTGTTGCAGTATGTAAAAAGAAAATTATACCAGCAAACCATGTCAAAATGAGAATATCTGATGAATTTTGCGGTATACTCATCCCACCATCCCTTTCATTTTTTACTTAAAAATTGAGTTATTACGAAAATTCCGTTGTAATCTATGAATTGCGAACCTGACAAAATTCCTCATAATCAATAAGTTCTCTGATCGTAGCCTTTTCGCTGCATACCGGGCAGGTAGGATTTTTGTGTATTTTGACCTTTTTAAAGTCCATTGCTAAGGAATCGTACATAAGCAACTTTCCTTTTAAAATCTCTCCCTTGCCCAAAATAAGTTTCACTGCCTCCGTTGCCTGAAGAGAGCCAACCACGCCGGGTAATACACCCAGGACTCCTGCTTCCTGGCACGAAGGTACCAGGCCAGGCGGGGGAGGGGTTTCATAAAGACATCGGTAACAGGGACCTTCAAATGGTATAATGGTTGTGACTTGCCCTTCAAACCTGAAGATAGAACCGTGTGACAGTGGTTTCTTGAGGAAGACACAGGCATCGTTCACAAGATATCTCGTAGGAAAATTATCTGCCCCATCAAGGATTACGTCATAGTCCTTGATAATTTGCAAAATATTCTCTGAATTTAAGCGTTCCGTATAAGGAATTACCTCCACGTCCGGATTTAATGCCTCCAGGGTCTCCTTGGCAGAGATCGCCTTGGAACGACCGACATCTTTGGTAGAGTGCAAGATTTGCCGTTGCAGATTAGAATGGTCAACACAATCACTGTCGGCAATACCAATCTTTCCTATGCCTGCTGCGGCAAGGTAAAATGCCGCAGGAGATCCCAGGCCTCCGGCACCCACCAAGAACACCTTTGCGTTGAGAAGCTTTTGCTGTCCCTTTCCACCTATCTCTGGAAGGATAATATGCCGTGAGTACCGTTTTATCTGTTCTTCTGTAAATGGTGATGACATCGTATTTCCTTAGTAAGTTTGTATGTATTATACTTTTATATCTGTATCAAATTTATTTTTGATGGTTCTTCTATGGCCAAACCCGGTAGCGGCAGTGGAGATATATTTAGGTCTCCGATTAACAGTTCAATTTTATACCGACAATATCATGTAGCTTAAAAAGAGACTGCCATGCCTTTTCCTTTGAGGTGGTGTTAGTCAATTGCATGAGATCTTTATGAAGTAAATATGCAACCGGTATCTCTTTTACCACGCCCATTGCTTCAAACAAATTGTCATTATGTGCAATGATTACCGTGGAAGGGTCAAATGTGAGATTATCTCCTCCCCGGCTGATCGGAAGGGAATAATTTATGCGATGCTTTCCAACGAAAGTCGAAGTGCAAACGCCACTTCCTGTGGACAGTGCTTTTTTAAAAAATAGTCTTCGATCCTTGTTTATCTTCATAAAACTTATGATAAAAATAAACTGTGAAATTGTCAATCAAGTTATTTGTTTTGGAAACGTTGATTGTCAGGAAAAAACTTGGGTAATTTAAAATACGCACTTGCAATAATATATATCTTTTGCTTTAATTGGCTGATGAGTATATAGAGAGGATTATAAAATACACGTTATCTCTGGATAAGCATGGTTTTTTGTAAATTGTTTTAAATAGTGATGAAGAGAACCTCCTTTCCCCGTCTGTTAATTTCCCTCTTGCCTGCCGCGTTTCTTGGGTGTACCACCGTAAAGTATTATCCTGGTAATTTTGTTGAATCACTCCAGCATCCTACAAAATTCCCTGAAGTCTTTTCGGCTAACGTACAAAACATTGAAGAAGTTGCGAGTAAGAACCCTCTTGGTAAAGATGAAGATGTAAAGATCACAAATGTGGGCGAAAACAAAAATTCAAGCATGCATCTCATTCAGGTTCGTGAAAATGGAGAATTCCAACCTCATTACCACAAGCGGCATGATGAGGTTATCTATGTGAAAAAAGGAAGCGGAATTGCCACACTTGATGGAACGAGATATCTGATAAAATCTGGTTCCATCTTGCAAATTCCTAGCAGAACGGTACATAAATTTATTAATACGGGTGGTGAACCATTTATGGCGGTTTCCATCTTTTCTCCGCCGTTTGACGGAAGAGATGAAAAATTTATCAAGGAAAAGAGGGTGGTGGCTCGTGGCGGGAAAGAGGAAAAAAGGCTCGCGATAAAAAAATCGGAAAAGCCCTCTGAACAAAATCAGGCATCATCAGGAGAAACAGTTGCTGAAGAAGAAACCCAAAGTGCGGTAGCCAAATCGCAGAAAGTTGCAGAGAACTTACAAGAAGAATCTCTTTCTGAAGAAATGAATTCCCCGATGGAAAAACCTCCCGAACTTCCTAAAAAAATCTCATCTTCAGAAAGGAAAAAGAAACAAAAGGGGACAATAATTTCTGAGACGTCTTCGGTAAATATTAACGACTTGCATGAAAAACTAACCAAATTATTGCAACTTAAAGAAGAAGGAACAATCTCCGCTGATGAATATGAGGAAAAAAAAGATGCCCTTATACGAGGTGGTGAGATTGGTGCGCTTCCAGAAACAAAAGGCTATACAAAAAAGAAAATTTCATTCGAAGACGCAGATGTTTTACAAGAGTCTGAGAAGCCCAGGATTACGGGTAAAGAGTTCTCTGATAAGGCGGCAAACAGAATGTCCGGTTTGTTTGATGAAAAGGAAGCAGATGTACATAAATATTCCGCTCAAGAACTACCATCAGAAGACAATCTCAAGTTTTTGGAAGAAGCGAAGCAAGAGAGTTTAGTTGCTGGAGAGGATTTTGGAAACAAGGTAAAAGAGCTGGCCGATGCCATGAAAACGAAATCAGCGCCAGTGACGTCTAAAAGTATCTCCGTAGATGAACGGGTAGCAGAACTAAAAGAGCTATATGATCAGGAACTTATAACAAAAGAAGATTATCAGCATAAACTGAAAGAAATTACTTCTTTGCAAACGGGGGATAGTTCATTAACGATTCCTTCGCATGAGAAGGGATCTGATTTGTCATTATCTGATACGGTAACAGAAAGCGAAAAAGTAAAAGATCTTAAAGAACTGTATGACCAGGGGCTTATTACAGAAGACGATTATAATTTCAAACTCAAAGAACTTATCGGTGATGAAAAGAAGATCCAGTCATCAGATATTTCCTCTGAAAAAGAAACCGAAAACGACAAACTTGCGGAATTAAAGGAACTGAAGAAAGAAGGAGTTATTTCAGAGGAAGACTATGAGTTTAAAAAGTCGCAATTAATGGGTAAATAGGTACGCGTCCTCCCAAGCATTTTATCAAGCAATAATTCTCAATCTCTTCAGACATTCTCCTGTCGATTCCGAATCACCTTCGTGTTGTTCTCATCAAAATTGATTCTGGCATGTATTTCGCTCCTGTTTTCTATAGAAGTATTTATTATTTTCAGGTACGAGCACAAACAGAGCCTTTTTCGCTTGATATTTTTAGCCGAACAAGCTATAGATTTCCCAGAAATATCAATACAAAGCAGTGGTTTGAGGCGTATAAAACTACAGTATCTTTTGGATTCATGATGGTTATGTAGATAAAATTGCTCTTCGGATAGCTAAGAAAGAAGTGAAAAAAATCTTGCTAAATGGCTGAAACCATGCACCTGTCGAAATTACAAAGCAATCTGTTATTTTTTTATTCTGCGCATTGTGAAATACCATGTATTAATTTCATGCAGTATTAATTATAAGGAGAAGGAGGGTGACCAGATGACAGTAAAAAAGTTTTTGAATTTGTCCGTCGTAGTATGTATTAGTCTTTTAAGCATTTCTTTGTGCGGGGTAATGCGACACAGCTATGGTGCAGAAGTCTTAAAGAATCAATTATTGGATCACGCGGAGTTTGCGATTCATGACGACTTGGATGATTCATATGCATGGTCATCCATAGAGCGGAGTTCTGAGGTAAATGCAGAAAATCATAGAATTCTCCTTGCCAGCAATAACGTAGAAACTCAGACGACAATCAAGACTGCGCTACCGTCTGCTCAAGGTGAATCTCAGGGAATAGTTATGAATGATTTTCTTGAATTACTCAAATATGGCAAAGCCATTCATGTCTTGGCCATGTTGATGATCGGTTTTGGTTTTTTAATGGTTTTTGTAAAAAGATACGGTTACGGTGCTGTTACTGCAACGTATATTGCGGTAAGCATAGCCATTCCCTATTATATGTTTTTCAAGGAGATGCATATCTTCGGAGAGCCTGCTGAATTAACCATGGATCAGTTCATTCTTGCTGAGTTTTGTGCGGTAAGTGTACTGATTGCCACTGGGGCATTCTTAGGCAGATTAAAGATGGCTCAATATATCATCATGACGCTGATATTCGTTCCATCTTATATGCTGAACGAATGGATTATGTTAGATAATGGTATGGGCCTCATCCCAAAAGGACAATTGATTGATACGGGCGGTTCCATTGTTATTCATCAATTTGGTGCCTACTTTGGATTGGGTGTTATTGTGAGAATGACAACAAGTGAGGATTTTAATAAAAAAATCGAATCCGATAAGATCAGTAATCAATTCTCCATGTTAGGGAGTATGGTTCTGTGGGTCTTCTGGCCGTCCTTCTGCTCCGCGCCAGCAGAAATATCAAAAATGCCTCTGGCAGCAGTAAACACAGTTCTTGCGCTCTGTGGCGCAACCGTGTCGACCTATATTGCAAGCACGATGATTCGGAAAAAAATCGCTATTGAAGATATGGCTAATGCTACCCTTGCTGGCGCTGTAGCAATTGGTTCTTCATGTGCTCACACAACACCGAAGGCTTCACTCATCGTGGGCTTTGTCGCCGGCATTTTGAGTGTTATCGGTTTCACTATCATTCAGCCACGTGTTCAAAGGGCATTAAAGGGGATTGATACCTGTGGTGTCCACAATCTCCATGGAATGCCTGGCATTTTTGGAGGCCTGGTAGCTATCGCTGTGGCGCAAAATGTTGTGCCGGGGTTACAAATCAAGGGAGTATTCATCACCCTTATTATTGCATGGATTACCGGCCTTGCTACGGGAACAATTGTTTCACTGTTCGGTTACAGAAAACAGTCTTATGAGGATGCCGTGGAATTTATTGTCGAAGAAGAGCATCACTAAGATTATTCTTTAAAAGGTTGACCTCCTTAGCCTAGTTAAGTCGAAGCTTGAAAGCGCTCTCTCACTTTTTGCAAAGGGGAATATAAGAGTGCACTGAAAGACTCGCTGGAAAAACGTTGTCATAAGGTAAATACAATAAAACCTCCTGTATATTTAAAATACGGGAGGTTTTTTATTTTCAATATAATAAAGAACCTCAAACTGATAGAAAAAGTGTCGGTTGAACAAAAAAGCAGACGAATGCCATGAAAGAATTACTTGATTGAGCGTTGACTCTATGGTCATATTCTGATATATCTTTGTTTTCAGAATTGAATTGCAATAATTTGTTACAGGAGTTACGGCATTATGGATTGGAAGATCGTCATAAGCACCTTCATTACTATTTTTTTGGCAGAACTTGGTGACAAGACACAACTCGCCTCCATACTTATGACCAGCAAGACAAATAAACCTACACTGGTTTTCCTGGGTACTATGCTTGCGTTTGCTGTCGTTACGGTTATTGGAGTAGCAGTGGGTGCGGTTATAACCAGATATTTACCCATCAATTTCATCAAGGTGGGAGCGGCTATTGCATTTATTATTGTTGGTATTCTTATTTTACTTGGTAAAATTTAAGATGAATGGAAAACAACCGATAAATCATGCACAACGTGTAGGAAAGGTGGCCAATCTGACCATTTTTCTTGGTATCTTGGGAATCATCCTCAGCTTTCTTGCGCTTACGATAAGTAAAGGGCTTGCTCAACGAGGCTATGGATTCAGCTATCTTACGATAGGATTATGCATGATGGCTTTGGGATATGGTATTCGCTACCGCTCTAAATATTGTTTATATGCGACCATGGTCCTGTTTGTGACGCTTTCATGCAACTTTTTTTTTCAAATTCTTTATCCAGCATACGATGTATCTTATCTTCCGATTCGCTTTATGCTGTTGGATGTCCTTTCGTCTCATTCATGCTCTTCCTTCAATGCAAATACTCATTGCCACAAATGTCTTTCCCGATAAGAACAACCGTTTTATGAAACTTATATTGAAACAGAAGTGACTATGACTATTTTGGACACTATTTATCAGCATAAATTATCTGAAGTTGCAAAAAATAAAAAACGTATTCCTCTCAGAATATTAGAGAAGGATATTCAAAAAAGGCAGGGAACGAAATCTTTTTGCATGGCGCTGAAATCTGATACGAACATCAGTGTCATTGCAGAAATCAAGAAGGCATCGCCTTCTGTGGGAATCATCAGAAAAGATTTTGATCCTATGAAGATTGCCCTTCTCTATAAAGAAGGGGGGGCCTCGGCCATTTCAGTCCTAACCGATGAAAAATATTTTCAGGGGAAATTATCGTACATGACCGATGTCAGGGCAATCGTAGATTTGCCCGTGCTGAGAAAGGACTTTATAATTGACCCGTATCAAATTTATGAGGCCAGGTCTGCCGGAGCAGATGCCATACTGCTCATTGCCGCACTTCTTTCAGAAGATGAGATTCAGCGTTTTTTAGATCTGACAAAAGAATTAGAAATGGATTGTTTGGTCGAAGTGCATACGGAATCAGAGTTACGAAAAGTTTTACAAACAAGCGCCTGCATCATTGGTATAAACAATCGTGATCTCGCAACGTTTACGATTGATTTGGAAACCACGTTGCGGCTTAGGCCCATGATTCCTGACGGAAAAATTATTGTCAGCGAGAGCGGTATAAAATCGCGTACGGAAATACTCCGGTTGTTCAATAAAGGAATCAACGCTATTTTGATTGGTGAAACCTTAATGAAAAGCAACAATATACCAGCCACGCTCCACGAACTTCTGGGAAAGGCGTAATCATTTTAATTGACCATCCAGTGCGGCTTTTAAGTCCTTCTTTGATTTAACGCCAATCATCTTATTCACAGCCTGCCCATTTTTAAATAAAATAATTGTGGGTATCGCAGTAATCCCAAACTTTGCTGGCGTATCATTATTTTCCTCCGTATCAAGTTTTCCCACCTTTGCTTTACCCTTATATTCTGTTGCCAGTTCGTCTATTATTGGGGCAAGTTGCCGGCAAGGACCGCACCAGGAAGCCCAAAAGTCAACTAATACCGGAATACTCGATTTCAATACCTCTCCATCAAAATTTGCATCGGTTATAACGATAACATCTCCGGACATAATCATTCTCCTTTTTCATTTTTTGTTTGATAGTTGGCACCGACAAAAAGATTGCAGTGACATTCTCCGTCACGCGCAATTTCATCAATATGATAAACACACGGGCAAATAATTTTCCTGTCTTTTTCCGTGTCTCCCGTAACAAAACGACAGGGGCAATATGCGTAACCGAATTTAATCTTGCGCATTGTCAAACCCTTGACTACTCTTTCAACAATTTTCTCATCCGGATTGAGCCTGCAAGGGCTATGTGTTGCATACTCATTAAGTATTTTCCAGATATTTGTCTCCTCTTGTCTCTGGTTATCATTCATGGCATTCAATTGCAGAACGGCTTTTGGTGTTTTTACATATAAGACACTGTTAACTGAATAATTTAAAATAATTGTTTGTGTATGTCAAATTTAATTTATTTTCCTGGTTATACATTTTAAAAAATTATTGTGTTTGAATGGAAATTTGAAAAGCAGGGTAAAATAAATTCTTGTTGCCAGAGGATATGAGATATGCCATTTAAACCATTAAATGTTATACAACGATATAACTGTATATACCTGTTATATGGACGATCATGAAGACTGTCGAAGAGAACAAAAAGAAATATGTGAAGAGTAATATGTCACAAATCACCAAGAAACCACCACCTGTTTGGGATAGTCTTTTTCAAGCCTTTGAGCCGATAACTCCAGGATTAAGCAGATCGTATGACAAACTCCTGCAATTATTCACGATGCTTAATAAACAAAAGGATTTATTCAATACCATCCTTTCAAACATGAAAGATATGATTTTTATCATGGATAAAGAAAACAAGATTATGTACATGAACAAAGCTGCGTCAGACGAGTATGGAGAATCACTGGGGAAAAATTGTTACCGTGTAATATGTAATCAGGAAATGCTATGTCAGCAAAATGGTATGGAAAATGTTTTCAAAGGACAAGCGGTACAACTGGAAAGAACCATAAAAGGGAAGGTATATGATTCATTGGTCGCACCTTTTGTATATGGTGACAAGGATCTTTATAAGATGGAAGTTTTAAGAGATATTACGGGGAGGAAGCAGCTTCAGAATGAACTTGAAAAATTGTCTATTACTGACAAACTTACCGGCATGTACAACCGAAGGTATTTTGATGATGTTTTAGAAAAAGAGGTAGTGAGGACAAGGCGACTTCGTCACGATTTAAGCCTCCTCTTTATTGATATAGATAAATTCAAGCACTTCAATGATATCTATGGGCACGCTATGGGTGATAAGGTATTGCAATACCTGGCTAACTTAATTCAAACACACATACGAAAGGGGATTGATGTGCCGTGCCGTTATGGCGGTGAGGAATTTACCATAATATTGCCGGAGACCTCAAACGGCAGAGCCCTTATTGTGGCCAATCGCATACTTAAGGGTTTCAGAAATATGAAACTCCGTATTCCACGAAAAAATGAAGCAATAAAAAAAACAATCAGCATTGGTATTGCCGGAATTAGCCAACAGAGTAACCTAAGTATAAAGTCATTGCTGGTTCATGCGGACAAGGCGATGTATAAAGCTAAAAAATTAGGTGGCAATAGAATCTGCGGATAAAAAGTTACAGAGGAAGGGAGTGCCTATTCGTCAGGAAATGTTAGGAATGATCCGTGTGATGAAATATACCAAATAATTTTCTGATTATTTCAACATACCGATACCCACCACCGTTCTTTGCTTCCTGTTTGGCAACTTTTGCAGGGTGGTGGAGCAGTTTGTTTATGGTACGTTCCACCGTGTAGATTACTTGCTCCCAGTCACCAGTATCAATATTTTTAAGCTTTGTTTTTAAACGGGCAAGCTCTTCTTTCCCAATGGCATGAAAATGGTTGCGGAGGAGAGTTATTGCGGGTTCTATCTTCATTTCTTCAAGTCTTGCCATGAAGTGTTCAACCTCTTCTTCAACAATGGAGCGGCATTTTTCCACCTCTCTGGTTCTTTCGTCAATATTCTGGCTTACAACGGACTGCAGGTCATCGATATTGTAGAGATAAACATTGTCAATATTGGCAATTTCAGGTTCGATATCACGAGGAACAGCAATATCGATCAGGAACATGGGATTGCCTCTTCGATGCCGGATAGCATCTTTTACCTGATCTGTATGAATTACATAATGAGGGGCAGAGGTTGAACTAATAATAATATCGGCCTTTGCAAGATACTCACCCAGTAGTTCATATTTAATAGCCTGTCCCTGAAAAGCGTTGGCAATCTCCTGTGCCCGTTCAAAAGTACGATTTGCAACTACAATTGTGCGTGCGCCTTCTTCATAGAGATGTTTCAGCAAAAGCTCACACATCTCCCCGGCGCCCACCACGAGGACGGTCTTACCGGTAAACTCCTGAAATATCTTTTCGGCAAATTCTACCGCGACAGAGCTTATAGAAACCTTTCTTTTCCCAATGTTTGTTCTCGTATGGATGATTTTTGCGACATTGAGCGCCTGCTGAAATAACTGGTTCATAACCTTTCCCGTTGCCTCATCCATGGATGCCATCGTGTAAGCTTCCTTCACCTGCGAAAGGATTTGCGATTCACCCAGTACCATGGAATCGAGACTGGCTGTGACAAAGAAAAGATGATTCACGGCACGGTCATCAGCATAGTGATACATATAAGGAGAAAATTCGTTTAAAGCAATCTTATGAAAATCAGCAAAGAATGAAAGGATGTCTTCCGTTTTTACGGCGCCGTCCAGAGACGATACATACATTTCTACGCGATTGCAGGTTGATAAAATAACGGTCTCTGCCGATTGATATCTGTGGAGAAATAAAGATAACGCCGTGGAAATATTGCTAGCGTTAAAGGCTAATTTTTCTCTAACCTCTACCGGGGCCGATTTGTGATTGAGTCCAACAACCAGAATACTCATGACGAATCCTTACATAATGGAGATATATTCTTGTTTACCGTACATTCAAAACTCTTCGTGTATTTGTGTGCTCATCTTTTGAAAGGCATGTTTGGAACCCATAAAGAAGGTTCCTATGAAAGTGAAAAGCACGAGACAAAAACCTGCTATCGTCAAACATGCGATCTTTGTGCCATGAAATGATGAAACTAGCCGCATGTGCAGGAGTGCCGCATAAATAAGCCATGTGGCGAGGCCCAAGACAACCTTGTAGTCCAGATACCACTGTTCACCTAAAATGTTTTGCGTCTTAACCCAAAATGTTCCAAAAACCAAACCAAGGGTGAGGAGAGGGAAACCAAAGGAAATTGTTTTCCACATGAGTCTGTCTATCTCCGCCAGAGATGGTAATTTTGTAAAAAGTGGCCCAAACAATTTAAGTTTTAGTTGCCTCTGCTGAGTTAAATACATGATACTCAGGCTAAAAGATATCGTAAAAGCAGCGTAGCCAATAAATATAGGAATGATGTGAGCTATGAGCCAGAAATTCTGAAGACTTACGGTAATCAACAAGTTTCCACCGTCAAACGTAAGCGCCCAGATGGAGAGTGCTGTAACAATGGGAACTAAAAAAGTATCTAGCAATGGTAATCTATAAAGATAGTCCAGATTGATATAAACAAACAAAATGCACCAAATTAATAATACGAAAGATTCATAAACATTCGTTATAGGGATATTACCGGATTCAAGACCCAAAAATATTAAAAACCCGCTGTGAATGAGAAAGCCCATCATCATTGACCACTTACCCACGGTCTTGTTGAAAAAGACAGGTTTTATAATGTGGCCAATTGACCACACGGAGGAAGTAAAATATAAGAGTATCGCAATGATAAATGGGATATGAGAGAAAATAATCATAGGCAAGTAAGTGTAAAAAATAACTATTGATTAATCAATGAAATTTTTAGCGGTAATTTTCGCTTTTTAGATACGGTGATCGTATTTTTTTAATTGACAAAAACCCCATTGCTCGATAACCTAAAAAGGATAGGTGAAATCTTTGTACAGCTAAGCCGAAACCGAACCTCCTCTACTCATGGAAAGAGAAAAGGCTGTACCAAATTTGCAATTTTATATCAATACTATAGTGAACGCAATGACACTGGCATGTATGTTTATTTATTGCATTTTCTATAGATAAGTTTTGATCTTTATCTATTAATTTTAAAAATTTATTGCGTTATTTTTTGACATGAAAGAAAAGGGTAGTTAAGTCTGACGACTTTTAACCCCAAGATTTTTTTGTGAGGAATCTAAACGTATGACAGAAGATATAAAAAAAATTAAAAAAAAAACGAGCATAGGAGAGGTAATTAAGCAGTATCCTGAAACAGAGGCTGTCGTAAAAAAATATTTTGGGGCCGGTTGTTTTACCTGTCCAGGTTCAAAAACGGAAGACATTGCATTCGGAGCCACCATGCATAATATCGATCCGGAAGTGATTATTAAAGAGTTGAACGACGTTATTGAAAAGAAAAAAACTAACCCTTAAATCAGGAGGACTTTTATGAAAGAGAAAATAGAAGAGGCGTTGAAAAATATCAGACCCGCACTACAGGCGGATGGCGGTGACATAGAATTGGTAGATTTCGAAGACGGTGTTGTAAAGGTACGTTTAAGGGGCGCATGTGGTTCGTGCCCAAGTGCGCTCATGACGCTGAAATATGGCGTTGAAGAACGTCTCAAAGAAGAGATTCCGGAAGTAAAGTCCGTAGAACTTGCATAACGATTATTCTAAGTGCGGATGAATCTTTCACAGAAAAAAAGAACATATTCTATTTTGTGTGATGGAGTGTCTGTTGTCTTGGTGATAGGTAAGCAGGTATAATTTTATTTATATTTCACACTGAGGAGTTTTTGGATGAGTTTAGTATTAGGGCCAATCCATCATTGGATGTACGGTAAAATTCAAACTTCAGGGGCGCGGGAATCTGCCATTGTTTCCGCATTTAAATCAAACTATGGTTCAGAGGCAGACAAGATTCTTGATCAGGTATATAAAAAATACCCAAAATCGGATGCACACAAATCTCTTGAAGAATTATTAGCCAACAAACCCATTCATCAAGGCATTCAAAGCCTCATTGTCGGAGTGGAAACACGAGAAGCGGCGACGATTGCCGCATTCTGTGCGAAATATAAAGACGCCGCAAAGATAGCGGCTGAAGCAGCTCATAACCATGGTGTGAATTGCGGAAAAGAAGCAATCAAAAAAAATGGATTAACACCAGCAGATTGTAATAATACGGCAAAGGCTTTCGAGGTAATGGGAGAATATCTTTGTGATGGAATGCCATGCGACCGGGGTGCACAGGTCGTGGCGGAATCTGAAAAAAGTACATCGTGGGATCACGAAAGCTGTGTACACGAGCCCTATTGGAAAGATGCAGGGGCGGATTTCTTAACAATGTGTGACGTCGTTAATGAATGGATTGCAGGTTTTGGTGAGGGAATAAATCCCTGTATCGAATACAAGCGTGAAAAAGCCCTTGCTACGGGAGACCCCTCCTGTCTGAGTGTTTTCAAAATAAAAAGTTAGCATGTCTGAACGCTATGCACGGCAGGAACTGTTTTACGGCATAGGTAAAGAAGGTCAAAAAATACTTATGGAGAAGACTGCCGTGCTGGTAGGCTGCGGTGCATTAGGATGCACTTCAGCAAATCTTCTCGTTCGTAGTGGAATAAAGCATTTAAGGATTATCGACCGAGATTATCTTGAAGAAAGCAATCTCCAGCGCCAATCCTTATTTGACGAAGAAGATATAAAACAAAACTTCCCAAAGGCTGTTGCTGCACAAAAAAAACTTCAAAAAATCAATTCCCTCATTCAAATCGAATCTCTTGTTGCAGACCTGAATCCATCGAATATCGATACCCTCCTGCGCCAGGTACATCTTGTCGTCGACGGGACCGACAATTTTGAGACGCGGTTCCTCATCAACGATTATTGTGTGAAAAATGGGATACCATGGATCTATGGTGCTTGTATAGGAAGTACAGGTTTAACGATGAATATTATTCCGTCAAAGACCCCGTGTTTCCGCTGCATACTTGGAACTATTCCGTTATTTGGTACTTACGGAACATGTGATACAGAAGGAATTATTGCACCCATCGCCAGTATGATTGCCTCTATTCAGGCGGCAGAAGCACTGAAAATTCTCACGAATAATCATGATGCCCTGAGCAAGGGACTCCTAAGAATCGACCTTTGGCGTAACGAAATAAAAAGGATGCACACAGAGGAAATCAAGGGAGAGACCGATTGCATAACTTGTAATCAAAACTACTATGAATTCCTGTCGAAGGATAGATACTCAATGACCACAACCCTGTGTGGCAGAAATGCCGTACAGATTCTCCATCCGGACGGGTCAAGCTTAGATCTGCCGAAACTTGCCGAACGGTTGGCAAAGGCAGGAGAAGTGTCCTATAACAGTTTTTTATTACGATTGAAGACAGAGAAGTATGAAATGACCGTATTTCCTGATGGACGTTCGGTTATTTCAGGCACAAATGATATTGCGACCGCAAAAGGGCTTTATGCAAAATATATTGGTATGTGAGAGAGTTTCATCTGGTACAATTTTTTTCACGTAAGGATTTCTACAACACAGCATAACCGCAACTAAATCCCCTCCCATAAAAAAACCTGCCATGTCGGTCAGACATGGGGAAAAAGGGGATTGTAAAGGCATTTTTCATTGTCTTGTGCTCATGCCGGTTCGGTCTTGCAGATCGAACCAGGAATTTTGATTTTTTCAAAAAACTAAATTGTTGTGAAGCCTTTCGCTAAGGCATCTTCCGTTTTACAATCAGCACGGACATGTAGCCTCGTCCGCTTCCCTTCAGTGATACAAGATCATACGTGAGATACGCATTCTTTTGTCCGATATAAGAGGCGAATAAGGCATGTTCTGTGAGGTTTATTTCTTCGAGCAGTTGAATCACCTCATCCAGCTTTTTGGCTACCTTCATCAAAACCACGGTATCAAAGGTTTCCAGGATGGGACGCAATTCCGTTATATCCTTTGGCATGGGGATCACGGCCATTCGTTCATCACCTGTCAATAAAGGATAGTTGGCCATACATGCAGCCGCATTATACGAGGTGATACCGGGAACGGTATGGATGGCGTGCTCTGGCAGCATCGTAAGCAGATAACGCAATAAATATATATAGGTGCTGAATGTCATGGGATCACCTAAGGTTAGATAAGCGACATCGTATCCGTTTCTGATTTCTGTGCAAACTTCTTCCGCAGCCTTACGCCATGCAGTATTGAGCAGGGATTTGTCCTTTGTCATCGGATAAATCTGTTCAATTATTTTCTTTTCTTCCACGTAATCCTTAACGATCTCCAATGCCATGCTCTCTTCTTTGGTATCAGACTTTGGGACAAAGATGCGGTCAGCTCCTTGAATGACGTGAATCGCTTTTAAGGTGAGAAGCTCAGGATCACCTGGACCTAAACCAATTCCATGGAAGTTACCGGGTTTCATGGTTCGTATTCTTTATAATAACTACTGTTGTGCCGCTGGTTGGTACCTGTGTCGCTGAAGCTAAATCTGTCTCATGAATAGATTCTTCAGGAAGGGAAAGGTTTTTACAGATAAACATCTGTCTCTTTTGTATTCCATTTTTTAGTAACTGATGTGCAATAACGGCAGGTGTATTTTTATGATCTGTCAGGATGCCGACCTTGTGATGTTCGCGAACCTTTTTAATGAGATGCTCATATTTATCATTTCTTCCATGTAAACTTATGAAACAGGCATCGTCCCAGCTTTCCCCTGCGGCTGCAAAGGCAAGCTGTATACTGCTAATGCCCGGAATAATGGTACAACGTTCGCGCCCCATCTCCCTGACTACCATTTGTGTATAACTGAAGAAACACGGATCACCGCTCACGAGAATTACAACCTGTCTTAAGCAGCTCCATTCGGCAATCTTTTGTGTCATAATACGGTAATTCTTCTCCAGAACAATCTTTTCTGCATCAACACCAGGAAAAAGTTTTAATAAGCGCCTGCTTCCTACCAGGATATCAGCCTTTTTTATGTTATAGAGGGCCTTTGGAGATATATACGCTTTTAGCCCTGGCCCACAACCTACAATAATGACTTTGTTTTTGTTTGATTCAACCATGATTGTGCGCTATCTGAAATACCTGCGATCACACCCTTCATATTAAATAATATTACACCAACCTCTGGGGGAGAGAACTGCTGTCCATCCTTATAAAATGCACATACCTTAGCCTCAATCATCTCTGCAATTTTATCCATTATAGACAAATTCCCGTGTTCTTGCAACAATTCTAGCATTCCCTCTATGGTAGTAACCTCTTTTAAACTATTAAACATAGCGTCTGATAGGGGGAGACTTTTGTCATTGGTATGACCATCGAAAGTATTCCTGTTTTCATCATGTTTATTTATAGGATCCGGTGATTGGATTTCAACAGGCAGATTTTTGGTTTCAGGCTTCTGGCATCTGATCCCTGACATCTGATCCCTGCTTTGCGCATGTTGTTTGATAATATCTATCAGGATATCGTTTGCAGGCCTGGAGACTGCGCTATGGGTGTGAAAATCACCACGCAACAATTTTGCTAATTTACCCGGATGTCCAGCAAGTATGATCTTTTTAAAGCGTCTTTCTCCGGCGGTATTCAGCATAAAGCCCACAAAATTGCTGGTCTGAATAATCTGATCTTTGGGAATGTCAGCTAAATTCAATATGGAGCGCTCACCCAAACTGCCCGGCACGAGTACTACGGTTTCGTATCCAATTCCCTTAGCGATATCGAGTCCGCACAAAAGCGAGGTCTTAAAGGCATCTTCTGACATTGGCCTGACAATCCCTGTGGTACCAATTATGGATATGCCTCCCAGGATGCCGAGTTTTGGGTTGAATGTTTTTTCACCTAAAACCCTTCCATTAGGCACAGAAATTACAACCTTTGCTCCGTTTTTTTTTGCCGATAACTGCTCTCACCGCATGCTCAATCATGCGTCTCGGTACGGGGTTAATTGCTGCATGGCCGATGGGCACTTGTAGCCCTGGTTTTGTTACTCGACCTACGCCTTCACCGCCATCAATCTCAATGGCTTCACCAAAAATTCGTTCAATCCGGGCATGTACTTTACAGCCATGGGTTACATCAGGATCGTCGCCGGCATCCTTTTGAACAGCGCAACCCGCAGAGCTGTCGGATAATTGTTTGTCGGTTATTTTAAGTCTGAGCGTAATGCCTGCGGGCGTATTAATTTCTATCTCGTCAGGAATTACACCCTGTAACAATCCGATTGCCGCCGCCTTGGCAGCGGCAGTTGCACAACTTCCCGTTGTATAGCCAAATTTCATATGCTATCTAAAAAATCAAGTTAAACACGGACAAACGGTCACTGTTCAAGACATACAGGGATACGGTTTGTCCGTGTTGCCCCAAAATCAGTATACATACAATGAAAATTCCTGCACCATCAGGCTGCTATAGTATTGGGAGAGCTCTGAGATCCTAATACATTTTTAGAAGCAAAACGGGTATATATCATGGTGGTTTGAAGATTCAAGTTGCCGAACAACTCCTGAATTGTCCTGGTGTCACGTTCATTCTACAAAAGAGGAATGGCAAAGCTGTACCCTAAAGCATGCACGGGATGCCTGTTTTGTAGTACCAGGTTTTGTCACAGATTCCTTAAACACCCTCTGTAGTAAGGTACATACTTATCTTTAATCAGTGCTTTTTGGGTAAAGGTAATCTTTGAAAGCGGAGAGCATAATAAAACTAAATACTCATTAAGTTTCCGCACATAACCTAAATTTTGTACGTAAGACATCTAACAGTACGTTTTGTTTATTTCAGGGGTATCGTACTCAAAATTGCGTCTTATCCATTACTTATTGTCCTTCTTTTGCTAATTTTATTATAGCATTAACGATAGAAACGGCAACGGCACTGCCGCCCTTTCTGTTGGTATTGGTTATATAGGGCATGGTTGTATTCTTCAGAGCGGATTTTGCCTCTACCGCGCCAACAAAGCCTACAGGGATACCGATTACCAGGGCAGGCTGTGCTAGTCCCTTTTTTATCAGGTCAATGAGTTCAAACAGAGCGGTGGGTGCATTGCCAATTGCGACAATCCCATCTTGCATCTCGTGTATGGACTGTTGCATGGCTGCAATCGCACGGGTCTTTCCTAATCTATTTGCCTCGTCGACAACAGATTTATCCGATATTTTACAAATGATCTTTCCTCCGAATTTTTCAACAGGGCCATTCGTGATCCCCGCCTTTACCATATTCACATCGGTAATAATGTTCTTGCCACTTTTTATTGCACGGATGCCTGTTTCAACGGCAAGTGGATGAAAGACCAGATTATACGCATATTCTGTATCTCCGGTGGCATGAATTGCACGCTGGATAATTGGCCGGTGCAATTCAGGCACGGAGTCTAAATTGACCAATTTGTCGATAATTTCAAAACTCTCGTTAACGATCGCCTGAGGTTGTTCAATACGTTCTCTGTTTCCATGCTGTTTTTCTACCAATACCTCATGAATACGGTCGGCTGCAATGAGGGCAATCCGCTCATCAGCGCCGATGTTGTTAGAATAGACAAACTCGACCTGAGGGTAGTTTCTTTTTTCTTCTTCAATCATTTCGGGAATGTCTCTATAAACATGATTTCCCTTAAACAATAGTAATGGCATGATAACAAGCCGGTTTGCACCGCTCGATACAGTTTTTTTTACAACTTCGGAAAATTCTGGTTCTGCCAGTTGCAAAAAGGCCGCTTCCACCATATCCCATCGGTTCATCGAGCGGAGCATATCTGCCACCTGAAATAATCCATCGTTACCGCTGCTCAATTTACTGCCATGAGAAATTAAGATGACGCCAGTCTTCATTATTAGTTCCTTTTGTAGAGAACGCTGTTTTTTGCTGATAAATGCGGATGATCATACATAATGGATGACAAAAAAAGTTACTACAGGGGCGACAGTCCGAAGCAATCTCTGCTGCAGAGGTTGTTTCGCTCTGCTCACAGGGATATTTACGAGTGTACTTATGTAAAACACCCATGATAGCGCCTAAACAGCAAAAGTAAATCTTGATCACCCGTCCTCATCTTTTGACTAACTCAGGATGAACGTGATAAACAGATACCTCCCTAAAACGTATGAACAGGTAAAAAAAATCCGGAATGTTACACTGAACTTTATATCACGCAGCTACGTGTTTTTTTATACGGCTATAATGAGAGGTAATAAGATCAATAATCTCTTCGGGACTATCGCAGGTTACAAGGCGCGGTCGTAGTTCTGAGGCGTTAGGCATACCCATAATGTATTTTGTTGCATGTTTACGGAAAAGGATAATGCCAATATCCTGACCATAGTATTCCAGCATAAGCGATAAATGCCTTTGAATAAGTTCTATTTTGTCAGTGATCGTTATCTGATCCCTGTCCTTGCGCTGGAAGATCCATGGATGGCCTATGGCCGCACGCCCAATCATTACCCCATCGCAACCCGTATCTTTTTTGATACGCGCAATATCAGCTACACATCTGACATCGCCGTTTCCGATAACGGGAATCTTCACAGCCTGCTTGACCTCAGCAATTGCATTCCAGTCAGCCCTGCCATAAAAAAATTGCGATCTCGTTCTGCCGTGAACGGCAATGAGGGAAGCGCCATTGTCTTCGAGTATGCGTGCAACCTCCAGATAATTCCGTGATTTTTCATCCCATCCCAGCCGAATCTTGCCTGTTACCGGAACCCGCAAGGTTTTGGTAAGTTTATGAAAAATACGACTGATCTTTGCTGGATTTTTCAGAAGACCGGCGCCGGCTCCTTTGCCGGCAATATCTGATACCGAACAACCCATATTAACATCTATGATGTCTGGACCTAAAGGCTCTATCATACGGCATGCCTCAACAATTTTATCCTCATCATTACCGAGTATCTGGAAGATGACAGGTCTTTCTTTTTGCCTGAACTCAAGGAGCTTGCAGGTTTTTTTGTTTTTCCACAGCACCCCATCCATCGAAATTACCTCGGTGTAGCTCATTGCCATGCCATATTCCTTGCAGATAAGCCGAAACGGAATATCTGAAAATCCTGCCATAGGGGACAGGATTAATTCGCCGTGTATAGGAATATCTCGCACAAAGAAACTGGGATTCATCCGAGCGCCTTATATTTTCATTCTAAAAGGAAAAGTTTGTTGATTTACTCAAAAGGTTTTGTTGCATAATTATAACATAGAGATGATAAATATCATTTGTTTTTTTCCTTACGAAACGGTATTTTAATAGTGTTTTGCTTTTCTATGGTATTATGGCTTCTGGATGTGCACATTTTTTATGGTTTTTTGGTATGCTTACACAAAGTGACTTGCTAACGAAAAAAGGCGTATATATTCAGCAAATGTTTGGATCGATTGCAAAGGTATACGATCTCTTAAATACTATTTTAAGCTTTAACTTTGACAAGAGCTGGCGCAAGTTTGCCGTAAAGGTAAGCAATGTCGCTCCGGATGCAAGGGTGCTGGACGTTTGCACCGGCACGGGCGACCTGGCAATTGCTTATTCCAGGGTTTTAAACAGTAGCGGAAGGGTTATTGGAAGTGATTTTTGTCACGAGATGTTGCGACTAGCAGATTTCAAATTAAAAAAAAGGATGCTTTCGGATAAAATAAGAGTAATCGAGGCTGATACGTTACATTTGCCCTTTCAGAATAATTATTTTCAGATTTCTGCCGTGGCATTTGGGATCAGGAATGTAGCTGACCTCCGGGCTGGCATTGCTGAAATGGTGAGAATAACCGCCCCGGGTGGATGTGTGGTAATCTTAGAATTTTCACAACCCGTAAATTCCTTATTTAAAGCGGTCTATTATTTTTATTTTAAAAAGATGCTTCCCCTTATCGGAAAACTCATCTCTCGCAGTAAGTACCATGCATACTCCTATCTGCCATCATCGGTATTAAACTTTCCCGACCGGTATGGACTCCGGGCACAGATGGAATCCTGTGGTCTTGAAGATGTGAAGATATACGCAAAGACACTGGGTATCGTTACCGTTCATGTTGGTCGAAAACCTCGTAATTAAATAAACATCAATAGGCTTGACTCGACCAAGAAGATTTTGTATTATGCTGTACTGTATCTGTTGGAGGCTGACAAATGCAGATTTCATCGTGAGCGTTTCGTCGGATGATTACTCAGATTTAAGGGAGACAGGGTTAGCAGGATAGGCAGGATTTGAGAATGCAGTTGCCCATAGAATCGGAGTCTTTAACAAATTATCAAAATTTCTCTTTTCATGCCAAAGAGCGGCATCATACAATGACGAATGACTGGATGATGCGTCATTTCAAATATTGGGGAATAGTGTAACGGTAGCACAAATGACTCTGGATCATTTAGTCTAGGTTCGAATCCTAGTTCCCCAGCCAATAAAAACAAGGGTTTCAGGTAATGCATACGTTCGTACGGCGCAAGAAAGGTTCCATACGATGGAAGGAGTGCTCATGGACAAAAAATATACAGGTCTGTTTTGGTGCGGCTTACTGTTGTTTGCAATGATCATGTTGATTTTGCCCTTCGGGGTATTTGCCATGCCGGCGTTTGATGGTACCTTCGGGCTGAAGCAATCTTCGGGTTATTCGTTTTCTGCCAGACAATTCGGAGATGAATGGCATAACTGGATTGAGACAACCGATGGCTATGGGATTTACCAGCATGCACAGACGGGTGATTGGCAATACTATGGGCCAGAAGAAGTTTCCGATAGTAATGATACCGAAACCAAAAGAAATCTACCTCTCGCTGGCAGGAAGGCGGGCGCCGTTGTGGGTGAGGTTGATCCCTTCTTGCTTGGTATTCCGAAGGGTTTGCATCCATCAAGGGTTCGCCAGCCGGGACGTCATCAGACTGCTTTTCTCACGGAATACAGGTTAGCCAGGACAACTGCAAAAAACGCCGACAGTCACCTCCTGGTTATCGGCGTAGATTATGCCACGACAACTGCCAAGTATACAGATGCAGAAATACAGCCGCAGCTTTTTGGAGCAAGCAACAGCGTTGCGGATTATTATGACAGGACGTCCTATTCCGCTGTAAAAATCCTTCCTGCGTCAGAATCCTACGGAACATCCAATGACGGCTTTATCGGATGGCTGCGGTTGAGCGGAAGTCATCCAAATACAGGTTCATCCACCAATACGAAAAATCAACAAATTGCAAAGGATGCAATCATAGCCGCGGATCCTTATATTAACTATGCTGACTATGATACAAATGCGAATGGTGTCATTGAGCCGACAGAGCTTTCCATTATAATCATAGTGGCTGGAAATGAGGCATCATATTGGGCCAAAACGCCATCTGTGTGGGCTCATCAGTGGAATATGAATGCTGTTGGTTTTCCGGTGGTCGATGACAAAACTATAAAATTTTATGCGCAGTTTGGAGAAACACATTACAATCCTGACGATAATTACCATATGGCCACCTTTGGTGTCATGGCCCATGAATTGGGGCATTTGTTGTTCTCGTTGCCGGATTTATATGATACCGACAAAAGCAACGGCGATTCTGAAGGTGTGGGATATCTTGATTTAATGGGGAGTGGGGGCTGGGGTGCGGCGTCAGGTGCAAACGCCGGATCATCCCCAACCCAGTTATCTGCATGGAACAAGGAATATCTTTCTTGGGGGGATGTAGCCACCATTTCATCAGACCAAAATCTTTCCATTCCGAAGACAGACGGCAATAGCAATTCCATCTTTCGTATAAACACCAAAGACTTGAACCAATACTTCCTTATAGAAAACAGGCAATTTACCGGATACGACAAAGGTTTTCAACAGAAGACGGGTGAGTCGGGTCACGGTGGTCTGGCTATTTACCATATTGATACATTAAAAACAAATATGTGGCCAAACTACAATATGGTAAATGCTGACGTGGACAATAAGGGTGTAGATGTGGAAGAGGCCAATGAGGGAAGTTTCGGGAGCAGTATGCTAGATAATAAGATTGCCAGGGCGCATACCAATATGTTTTTTTTTAAGGGAAACAACGACCGTTTTACCGACACCACTACGCCGGGATCAAGACTCAAGGATGGCACTTCTACCGATATTCATATAAACAATATTTCTGCATATAGTGATACAATGACAGCCAGCATCTTTCTTGACCCAGTCGTTGCTGTCGAATTAGTTGCCTTCACCGTCTCAGCGGATAAGAGAGGCAAAGTTTTTCTCTCCTGGGAAACGGCGACAGAGACGAAAAATGCCGGCTTCAATCTTTATCGCTCCAGACACAGGGATGGCGAATACAAAAAGATCAACGATAGCCTCATACTTGCGAAAGGCGATGCTGTGTCAGGGGCTGATTACAGCTATATAGATACGATACCAGCAAGGGGGACGTATTATTATAAACTGGAGGATATAGATTACAACGGCTTAAGTATCATGCATGGACCTGAGAAGGTAAGAGTAAGGACGATGGGTAGCGTGAAAAATCGTTCAGACGCTTTCTAGAGGGCTTTTCTTTACTCAGGTCTCTCTTTTCCCACTCTATTGCCATTTGTATTGTATCGACAAGCCGATGCCTTGCTTTTGCATCTCATTTTGTGCTACATTCTTTAAAGAAAAGGTAAACCTACTTTTCGGTGTTTTTGATCTCAAAATATCTTGATTGTATAGGAATTTTCAACATTGTCCGGTTAGAAATTTGCGGGTACGGTTTTGTCATACTCGAACGCTTTTATCGGGTATCTAGTGAACCCTGAACTTCCTGGATTCCCGCTAAAAACATGCGGGAATGACATCTCGAAAGCAATAAAACAAGACGCGTAAATTTCTAACCGGACAACACTGAGGAATTTTCATTTTATTTAAGCGGATTACAGGGTGGCATGGACAAACTTGTTTGTCCATGTTGTTTGAATATACACACGGATTTAGAATATATCACGCTGACAAACAAAGTTTGTCAGTGCCACCTTGTAACCGAAGACATAACTTGAAATCCTCAGGAGATTCTACCATTTCTGGCTTGGTCCTGTAACAAGACACGCCTTGATTACAGGAGTTATGCTTGAGATTTAAATTTATCAGAACAATGTTTCTGAAGATTGAAACCCACAGATTTCACGGGCACTGTAATAAATCAGATATGAAGTATTGAATACTCATTGTCAGGAAATGGAGGAAGGGGAGAACCTTGAAAATCGCTGGTATTTTTAACAGAACGAAACGTACTCGCAATGCAGACAAACTAAAATTAGACAAATTGCATTTAATTGATCTTGTCTGCCAAAACTACCATGTTAAATCGTTAGCTGATTTGGGTGGGATTTGGGGTGTAAACGGAGGATATACCTTCTATGCATTGAAAAAGCATGGGATTAAACGGGCGTTTCTGGTTGATACGGACGTCACCGAAGAAGTGCGTCTGAAAGCAAAAAGGTTTCCTGTCCTGACTATTATCAATGAAAACTTTGGCATGAAAGACATTGCCAGGAGAATTGGCAAAGTAGATGCCATAATCTTGTTCGACGTGCTGCTCCACCAGGTGGATCCTGATTGGGATACTGTTCTGGAAATGTACGCCCCTTTCACCGACATCTTTATCATTTACAACCAGCAGTTTATAGGATCGGACAAGACGGTCAGACTGTTCGACCTGGGATACGAGGGATTTTTTCAAAATGTTCCCCGTGCCAAGGATGATCCGCTTTATAAAGAAGTATTTGAAAAAATGTATGAAATGCATCCGCAGCATAACCGTATCTGGCGGGACATTCATAATATCTGGCAGTGGGGTATTGTCGATGATTGTCTTTTCGCAAAAATGAAGGAACTTGGATTCCGCTTGGAATACTACAGAAATTTCGGACAGTTTTATCACTTACATAATTTTGAAAATCATGCCTTTGTTTTCAAGAAAACAGAGGGGCATTATAGAGAATTATGATATAAAAATAATACTTTATGCTGCTGGTAAATACATGGTTATTTCCAGCAGCCATAACATGACAACCGATACGCGAATCGGCCTTGCCTCCAAAACGCACACTTCCGCCAAGCATCTATTTTGTTCAATACCAGTCATGCCCTGCAGGGCTAAATCCCTTTGTCCGTATCGTAATTAAAAATATAAATATTTTTATTGACATTACATAAATTATTTCTTAAAGTATTAACCAATTGAGAATTGGTCTCAATTGCAATATAAATTTTTGCAGGAGGATGAACATGTCGGTGCTTATTGTAGGAGGTGATCATTTAGGAAGTATCCCCAGGGAACTTGATAAAATCGGGGTTACAGAAATTCGTCACATAACGGGGAGGAGTGGGCAAAAGATTCGTGACGGAATTCCGGAGACCATGGATTTTATTATCGTACTCTATGACTTTGTGAATCATAATCTCGCTAGCAAGATAAAGAATTTTGGTGAGAAAAGAAAAATCCCCATTGTATACGCAAAAAGGTCATGGTCCTCCATTTATCAGAAAATGAGAGAATGCCGGAAACAATTGGCAAAAGTAGGATTACAAGTTCTTTTGCATTAATGCCACAATAAACCATTTTTATGTTAATATGCAAGACATGTGTTTTACCTTATCGTCTTAAAGTCAGAACAGACGTACTTAAGATGCTCGAAAAATGTGAATTCTATAAAGGGTGACGCGGACAATTCCAGCTTGTTCATGCCGCTCTTGTTGAATGATCGATCCGTATCACTTTAATAAATCATAAACTATGAACTATTTTTTCAGAATATGCACTATCATTTCCTTGGTTGCGATAGTATTCTCCAGTTTGGGAGCAACTTTTGCCGGAGTGTCCTATACCCTTAGCAGGAATCCGGACTATTCGACCGATGACCGAGCCCTTATTCCTGCAGATACTCTGTACATTAAGGTATCACAGAATATTCTCGACTACCGGGAAATAAAGAGACCCTTCTTTACCTTAAGGTCTCACATAACAAAAAGCAAAACAAAATATCCGTTATATTGGAACAGCGATCTGATTGCGTTTACCGGAATTGCCCTCCTCGAAAACTACCCGGTTGGCGATAAGATCACCATCAAGATGACCTTGCGGGGAAAGAAGGCGAAGAATGAAATTACGAGGATTGACCAGTTTGTTGTTGGTAGCGCTGGAAAATGGTCATTGAAGGGCATCATCTCCGGAAAAGGAGATATGGGTACAACATTACTTGCAAATGCGCGTGTGCGGGTTCAGGGGGTGGCAGATATTAACACCGAAGACACCAGTTACCATCCCAAAGATGACGACAAATTTACCCTTTCAGATGGTCAGGGAAAATTTTCTATGTATTATGAAGGTATCTCCGGTCATGTTGTTACGGTTACCGCAGGCAAGGAAGGCTTTAAAAACGCAGGGAAGAAAATCATCCTGGGTCAGGAAAAAGATGTTAGCATCACCCTCATCTCAGTTCCTGCGGAAGACCATCAGGACTATGAATACCGGTCACCTGGGTCGTGTAAAAAATGTCACAACAATTTTTACAACGAATGGGAAGAAAGTGATATGGCCCACGCTGCCATTAATCCAGTCAACCAGCTTGTCTTTTTCCTTTATACATCATGGTACGTTACCGGTGACCGGAGCAATTTTATGGACAGTTCCATTTTTGACAATCCAAATCCGCCTTTTGTAGGAGACAAGGGAAAGATATTCGAGGACGCAACGGGCAGGTACAAGATTCTGGGCGATGCAGGACATATCCATGATTGTGCCGATTGCCATTCCCCATCACACGCCTCAAAAACTCAGGCAGATGGTGTTACACCTCAGTGGGATATGAGGGCAGGCATACTGACAAAAGACGATAGGCTTTCCGTCATAGACAAGCAGGGAGTTCACTGTGATTTCTGCCATAAAATATGTCAGGTTCGCGACGAAGAGGAATACTGGACGGAACCGGGTGTGAATTACAAGGTACATCTCTTACGACCCGATCTATTGCGGGGATCGTCTCCTGAAGGAAAAGTTATGTTCGGACCCTTCGACGACGTTATCTATCAAGGAATGCAGGCATCCGTTGTTCCTCAATTTACAAAAAGTGAAATATGTTCACCTTGCCATCAGGATGCAAGAAAGCTCTATCTGCAACCGGTAGATGAAAATGGACAGCAAAACGGTGATGTGGTTGAGCGTATTTTATGGAGCGAGGACACCTATCGTGAGTGGCGTTTTAGTGGGTATAGCGGACTTGAGCCTGCGTATCCGGTCGCTAACTATGCCGGAAAGGTATTGCAATGTCAGGATTGTCACATGAAAGACCCGCCGTCTGATCCATCCACCGGCAAATCGATAGCAGATTATTCAGAAATAATGGACCCATTTTTTCTTATTTCCAAAGAGAAAAGTAAGTATGCCACCAAACGTGATCCCAGGACCGTTTATCCCCATCGTTTTGAGGGAACTAATCAGAATCTGCCGCCGGGAAAAAGAAAACGGTATTTAGATTGGGCAGTTGACCTGAAGATTACCAATGAGAGCGAGGAAGGCGGCATCTTAAGCTTCGATGTGAACGTAACAAACTCCCATACAGGACACTCATTTCCTTCCGGAGTGACCCAGAGAAACGTCGTCCTTCTCGTGGAGGCCATACAATCCGGAACAATCCTTACACAGAAAAATGGTCAGACCATAGACACGCCCGGTGGAAATTTCCCTAATGGCTACTACAAGGGTGAGGGAGATTATGCTGGAAGACCAGGCAAAATCTTTATGAAACACAACAGGATGCTCGTGGATAACGAGGAACTGGCTCCTTTCTTTTATGATATTCTGTATGCCCAGGCAGTTGAAGAGCTGTATGACACGAGGATTAAGGCCAACCAAACGGATATAACTCACTATGAATTTCAAACGCTGAACAACGATGCTATTACTGTTACGGCCAGGCTTATCTACCGGTTTCTCCCCAAAGGCACCTTGGAATTTGCTGCTCAAAATGGATTTGTCATCCCTCTGGAAGAAAATGACTATGAATCACATAAAGTGGAGCTATCGTTCGTGCCATGAATAAAAAGACGAATCTGGCACAAGAAATCTTTGGCTTGAAGATGATAAGCATCTTCTAAAGATAATTCCGGCATCGTTAACAATAATGATGAATGGAATTGACCCTGACGGGGTTGGTATACGAATTTCGCGCTTCTGATTCAGTTTTTTCTAACTCAATGGTATAGGAATTTTTATTTTATTTAAGCGGGTTATAGGGTGGTACTGACAAACTTTGTTTGTCAGTATGATATATTCCACATCCATGTATATATTCAAATAACATAGACAAATAAGTTTGTCCATGCCACCCGGCAACCGAAGACATTACTTGTTTGAGTCAGGACAAATCAAATTTTTTAAAAAATATTCATTTCCAAGCCTTCTCATCTGTTTTAAAGATTTTTTTTCTCGTTTTTTGCCAAAAACATCTTCATTAACGTCAATTCTGTAAACACTTTCATTTAATAGAATGATTGTGTGTGCAATCGTTACAAATTCGTTGCGTCACAAAAAGTAACTCCTTCGTTTTAGTTATTATTACAAGTAATTGCGTATCATTTAACCATAATCTACTCAGAAAATGTTACTATTAGTTATGCAAATTTTTTGTAAGTCTCATGTCATCATATTTTTTAGATTGTTCATAACATTAATTGTTACATAATGTTATAACTCATAAATAAAATAGTATGCTTATTAATGGTTCGTGGCATAGCATCTGCTCTTTATCTCGACACAATAATAAATCATTATTGCATATTATCTTATTTTATTTATCTGCAGATCACTTTTTCTCATATTTTTTTTGATGATCTGCATATTGAGAGAAGTCAGGGGCATATACCTTCCTGATGTTTCTCTTGAATTGATAAAGACACAGGAGGGAAATAGAAGAATGGAATTTGCGCTTCAGCTTTATCTAAAAGATCTGAAAAAAATATCTCCGCTTACTATGGAAGAAGAACGAGTGTTATTTGAAAAGATTATCTGTGGCGATTTAAGAGCGAGGGAGTCCGTTGTTACGGCACATCTTCCTTTGGTTATAAAGATTGCCAGTAGGTTTATCTATTATGGCACTTCACTTTTGGATGTAATTAGTGAAGGGAATATCGGGCTTATCCGTGCTATGGAAAGATTTGACCACACGCTAGGCCAGCGATTTAGCAAGTATGCTTCGTGGTGGATTAAATGGACTATTCAGCGCGCTTTAATTAACAATTCAAAGACCATACATATTCCCATTTATATGGCAGGGCGAGTTTCAAAATGGAAAAAAACATCATCAAGTTTGACAAACAACCTTCGTAGGCCACCGGATCGAAATGAAATTGCTCAAGCATTGAATCTTAATGAGAAACAAGCCCGATGGGTCGAAAGGGCAGTAATGCACGCTCATATTCAGGCAGAGTCGAATTTAGCAAAAGACGACTCTGCGGAACTAAGTGAGCATATTCCTGACGTAAATGTAAAAATGCCTGATGAGGAGTTAATAGAATCTTATGACAAAAAAAAATTAGTAAAATTGCTTGAAACAATTGATCAACAAGAATCAAAGGTGTTAAAAATGCGTTACGGGTTTGATAATGCTGAACCCATGACCCTTCGGGAAATAAGTAAGAAGCTCAACATTAGTCGTGAGTGGGTGAGAAAGATTGAAAAAAATGCCTTGTTAAGATTAAGCCAGCTTATGAGTTGTCATGAACAACGTATCAATAATAAAGGCATGCTCAAAAGTGCATGTTGAGGAACCGGTCAGACTAAGAGTGTTCTCTGCCGCGCAACATGGTCTTTTAGATAGAAGGAGATAAATTGTCGAAAGGATTTTGTTACAGTTTTGCAGTAATGAGTACGTTAATGTTTGGTGCCGGTGTTGCAAATACCGTTTTTGTTGGTTCCACCATGGCAGAAAAAAGAATTTGTGATCATTGCGGACACATAGCATCAAAAGCAGAAAATGGTTGCAAGTGTGAGCGTCACAGAGCAAAGCGCTAATAAGACACGAGGGTTACAATGTAAGCATGCTTGTCAACCGTATTATTATGCATTAAGCCGTTTAGAAATTTAACTTATACCCAACTTTTATATCCAATCGGCTCCCAATTCCGTTGTCGTTAAGCGGTGTTAGCATACTATCATAAAAGCATTACAGTCGCATGGCTACCTTTTGCTGGGATGTCATCATTATTATAACGACATCCCAGCAAGAAGGAAGGATAGGAGGAGAGGTAATTCGGTATCCGCGTTTTGATTATTAACTACCGATTTACCGTAAGATATAATTAGCATTGAATGTGCCAATTGCAAAATATTTTGATTTCATAAAAAAAATTATCAACTAATCCTTTGTTAGAATAATGTATTTATGTAACATCATACATAAATAATTATAATACAATAGGTTGTGATTGTTGTTGATCATTTTTGCTTAAATTTACAAAGTTTTGTTTTCAGGAAGGCGGTGTTTGTAAGGTTCATTGTTAAAGTTCTACTCGCAATTAGTGACATTATGTGTTTAATATTTGTACACACGTGTATATATATTTGACAACGATGTTGCAAAAATAGTCGTTAAGATTATTTTCTTGAAACGAAAGACTCGACAAAAAGGATGCAAAAAGTAAGAAATAATAAATATCCCCAAAATGTTTTTTTTGTTTCTCCTAAGAGCACATCGGATTCTTTACTCACACGAACGGCTGTCATGCTAAGTTTTGTACCGCCCATAAATGCCGTAATCTCCTTTTGGTCTATTTTCTCAAGGTTCGACTCTGCAGTATCTATATTTACAGGGAAATACGCTGGGAATTGTGGATGCAATCTCCCATTAGCAGTAACGGCATAAATTCCTGGTGTATCTGTTTCTTTGTATTCAAAATATTTTTCATTATCATCAAATTGCGGTTGAACGATAGTTTGTGTCCCTTCAGAATTTGTTATTTCTATGGTGTTTATGTCGTATGGGCAGGGATATCGCCAGACCTGTTTAACGAGAATTTCCTGAGAGATTTCCTCTGATATACTTCCTGTTACATATCTGCATAATTGTTGCATAATCGGCAGGAAAAAAGATTTTACGGGAAAATCCGTCCAATCCCGATCAATTGATGCAGTAAAGAGTACTGACTTTCCTCTCCCGACTTGTCGTTCAATAAGTGCAGGGGTATCATTAGAAAATGAGAATATCGTCTTACAACTTCCCAAGGGGTTTGGGTCGATATAAAATATCCGATAAAACTTTACCGTGGACAAAGTATTTATCTGGGTCTCTGAAAGAATGCGTACAACAGGATGTACACGTTCAGTGGCCTTTAAATGGAGAGGCTGTTCTTCCGATAGGGAGCTGTTACTAGAAAAAGTCCTTATCGAGTGGAGCCGATGCGGAAGGAGAGAACTCAATGCATTATTGTAGTAATCGGCATTCACCTTGTTGCCAAGGGTAAAAACAACCGATCCTCCCTCTTGCACAAACTTTTCAAGCTCATGGATTTTTTCTGGTGGTAAAGTTTCCACATTACATAAAAAAATAATATTGAAATTGGCAAAGGTAATATTATTAATTTCGTGGACAGAACAGATGGATGGCTTTATAGAAGATATGTGTTCACGGCCGGGGTTTAATGCCTTCTCCAAATAAAAGGTCTCGCTTTCATAAATATTTGTCTTGGGGTCTCCATCAATCAGAAGGGCATCAATGGTTTGTGGTGCATTGATCGTGAAGTATCGTTTGTTGTCAACAAACAAATTATCTTCTGGGATTTCGACCCAACCGTAATAATCTTTCCCTTTTTCAACAGTAATGAAAAATTCCTTTGTTTCTGACGCATTGGCTTCGATGTTGAAAAATCCCTGACTTAATTTTTTCCCATTAATAAAAATGCTTGCAGGGAGATCCTTCACCGGTACCGAAGAAAAATTAGAAATGGTTACCTTGATAAGAGCTTCCAGATTTTTTTCGGATAAGGTAATCTGGGGTTTAACGTATGTAACAGCTATATTTTTTAGTGTCTTACCTTCTGATATATCCAGGATGTGCATTCTGGATACATGTCTCCGTAGTTTTTCATATCCGCTCTTGAACCAATGAGGATCCCATCCATTTCGTGTCATATCGGTAAGCAAAAATATCCGTTTAACAGATGTCCTGGCAGTCGCTAAAATTTCCACTGCTGTATCTAATGCATGAGCAATGTGGGTTGTCATAAAACTGGGTTGAGATCGATCGATAACGTTTAAAAGATGTTTTTTGTCATTTTCGAGTTCCTGGGGAATTTGAAATTCCTGGCTGGAACAGGTAATAACTGCAGCTTCATCATCTTTTTTTAAGGCGTCAACGATCTGTTTTGCAGCTGTTTTAGCGGATAAAAAAAATGACTCATGACGATCGGAATATCGCATACTGAACGAATCATCAATAATAATGACGTTGCTCGTAGGAATGTTTTTTTCTTCAGCGCTTCCACCAGAATTTTTTATAAAAGGCTTAGCAAGAGACAGGGCAAGAAACAGGAGCAAGCAAGCCCTCAGGATTAAAAGAATACGTTGACGAATTTTGTATTTTATTAAAATACGCTTATTCGTTTCTAATAAAAAGTCAATAGCCGCAAACTTATGAGATACTGCCTTTTTTTTATTTATGAGATGGATGATGATGGGGATGCTTATACCAAGGATACCCAACAACAAAATAGGGTTAAGGAAGGATAACATGCCTTATTTGCTGAAGTCAAAAATTAAAAAGGAAAAAACAAAAATATCTGAGAAAGCTGCTCTTGTCCTTTAAAGCGCCTGCAGGAATAGCAACTATAACAACTGATCGTATCAAGCCTTATTGACCAGTCGTCGGGAACTTTCTCTTCTGACGAGAAACTTGATTAATACCTGATCCATCGGTGCTGACGAATCAACAAGCCAGTAATCAATTTTATTTTCAAAGCAGGATTGTTTGAATTGTTCAAGAAAGGAATTCATCTCAGAGAGATAGTGTCTCTTAATAGATTTTGGGTCTGCTAGAATATGTCTTTCGTCTTCCATTGATTCAAAAAAAGTTACCGACTCGAAAGGAAACGTCAGTTCATACGGGTCGAGGATGTGGAATAAAATAATCTCATTTTTTTTAAATTGAAAATGTTGTAGCCGATGGATTATTTTTTCTACCTTATCGAAAAAATCAGAAAAGATAATAATTAAAGAACGATGGCCAATCTTTTCGATAAAATTGTTCAATACGGTACTGGTATCTGATTTTCCTGCAGTTTTTAATTCTGCTAAGACTTTGAGCAAAGTGTGGAGGTGCGTAATGCGGGATCTGGGTGGTGTGTAATGCAACACCCTGTCGCTGAAACTGACTAGCCCAACAAGGTCGGATTGTTTTAAGAATAAATAGGACAATGATGCAGCCAGAGTAGCGGCATATTCAAACTTGCTGATGCCTGTTGATTTGTAACCCATCGACCCACTGGCATCAAGAAAGAGATAACATCTTAGATTTGTTTCTTCTTCAAATTGTTTGACATAATACTTGTCGGTCTTCGCCAGTACTTTCCAATCGATATGTTTTATCTCATTACCGGGAGAATATTCTTTGTGTTCCAGAAATTCGATACTAGAACCGTCGTATGGACTTTTGTGTATACCAGACAAAACGCCGTCGACAATATATCTTGCGCGTAACTCCATATTGGAGATTTTAGATAGCGTTATGGGATCAAAAGGGTTAGCCTTCATGCAACTCACTGGTCCTGTGTTTTTATTTCGAATGCTCTTTGATAGTGGCGAGTAATTGGTCTATAACATGCGATGACGTCTTTCCTTCAGCTTCGGCATTGAAATTTGTTATAATACGATGCTGCAGAATCGGTCTGGCAATTGCGCGCACGTCGTCACAAGAAGCTGCAAATCTTCCGTCGAGTAATGCACGCGCCTTGCTTCCGAGAACAAGGAACTGAGATGCGCGGGGCCCTGCCCCCCAACTGACCCATTTTTTTATAAAATCTGGTGCATTGGAGCCTGTTGGTCTTGACGCACGGACCAGTCTGATAGCATATTCAAGCACATAATCAGCAACCGGTACTCTGGTAACTAAATCCTGCAGTTCGATAATTTCCGGGGGACTAAATACTTTGTCGACTGTTGGTTTAAAAGCGGATGTTGTGGTTCTTACAATTTCAAGCTCTTCTTCTTCCGAAGGATATCGGACATCAATTTGAAACATAAAACGGTCAAGTTGTGCCTCTGGCAAGGGATACGTTCCCTCCTGCTCAATGGGATTTTGAGTAGCAAAGACGATAAAGGGAAGATCAAGAACATACGTGGTTCCACTTGCGGTTACTTTATACTCTTGCATCGACTGAAGTAATGCCGCTTGTGTTTTTGGTGGTGTGCGGTTGATTTCATCGGCAAGGAGGATGTTAGAAAAAATCGGACCCTTGATAAACTTAAAAAATCTTTTCCCCGTTGCATGATCCTGCTCTAAAATATCCGTTCCGGTAATGTCTGCCGGCATAAGGTCGGGAGTGAACTGAATACGATTAAACTTCAGATTCAAGACGTCTGCAAGGGTACCGACCAGCAATGTCTTGGCAAGTCCTGGCACTCCTACAAAGAGACAATGTCCCTTACAAAAGAGGGCAATAAGGAGATGGTCGATCACTTCTTCCTGCCCAATGATGACCTTAGCAATTTCCCTTTTTATCTTACGACGTCCATTAACTACTTTTTCTATAGTTTGATGATCTGTCGTATTGGATTCAAAGTGGTTCATAATGATAATAAAAAAAACGTCGGTGTTGAAGCTGCTCAGATAAGCCCAAAACTGAGCTAATTACTACCAAGGCTTTTCCCCAACACCGACAATCTATAGTTTTTACCAAAAATCAGACTATTTGTGAATGAAATTTTTTAAAAAAATGAAACTATTTAGTTATGGGAATTAATAGGCATAAAAATATTCTTTAATGGTTAAAATAAGTCAATCGGTAAATAACTTGAAAAAGTGTCATAACCTCGGCATTTAAATGTTTATGGAAAACAATGAGTAAAAAACGAAGAACCGTGCATAATACCAATATTTTTTGATTGTTGCTTCTATGCCACGGTTGTGTTGATTATAAACAAAATATACCTAATTGATTATGAAAAACACATAATTATACAGTATATTTATGAATGGTTTGAAAAAGTTACTAACGCAGCGATGCTGCAACCGAAGCTTTATAACTATCCTCTAATAGTGTATACTAATTTAATGGCCGATGATCTGAAAAACAACTCTTCGGCAGGCAGGCTGCTTCTTGTATTCCTCCCCCTCGTTTAGTATTTTTGAAATTAACTAAATTACCATGATTAATATGATACAATAATATACACCATTATATCTGATAGTGATGAAATTTTATAATCTTTTGTTTTACAGCAGGCATGATCTGTTTCACCAATGAAATTTGCAAGTTTCAATGTCAATTCGATTAGGGCCAGATTGCCAATAGTGGTTGACTGGATACAGAAAGAATCACCAGATGTCCTGTGTCTTCAAGAGACAAAAGTGATAGATACTGAATTTCCAAAAAAGGCTTTTGAAGATCTAAAATATGATGTAGTATTTTGTGGTGAAAAGTCCTACAATGGAGTGGCCATCCTCAGTAAAACTCCCCTAAAAAATGTCTATGTGGGTTTCGATGAATACAAATCCGAGGGAACACGCCTAATCGCAGCAACAGTGCATCAAATTTCATTTGTCAACACCTATGTCCCTCAGGGTGTTCATCCGCTCTTGAAGCAATTTCAATATAAATTGGATTGGTTTAGAAGGTTGTACGAGCATTTTGATAAATACTATCAGTCGGATCAGGCATTATTATGGTTAGGAGATTTTAATGTAGCCCCAGAACCGCGAGACGTTTACGATCCAAATCGTCTGCTTGGGAGCATAGGCTACCACCCCGATGAGCACACTGCCATTCAGAGGTTTAAAGCATGGGGGTTTGTTGACGTTTTTCGGCTGCATCAACAAGATCCTGAGCAATACACCTTTTGGGATTATCGGGTAAAGAATGCAATAGCCAGGAAACGAGGCTGGAGGATTGATCATATATGGGCAACCCGACCTTTGGCAGATAAATCGACAAATGCATGGATTGATATCGCACCACGGCTTTTACAAAAACCATCGGACCATACCCTTATTATAGCCGAATTTGATATATGATCCTTTAATTATGGAAGATTCTTTAGTAAGGAAATCAATGCCCATTATTGTTACACTGGAATGCAGGAAGCATTATTGATGTTCGTGTGAAGAGATAAAAAAGGCCGATCTGCAATTGTCACGTACCCTTAAACAACCGTTTTTTGATGGTTTACACGTTAACGGGCTGACTGGGAATAGAGCAATAAATTGGAATAAAAGATAAAGAAGATCATGCATAAATGAAATGTGATCTATAATTAGGAAAAAGTTAAAATTTTTTCATCTAAATTATAGTTTTGTATTTCTATATGAAAAGTACATGAAACTACTCCGGGTAAGTTTGTTTTTCTTGTACTATCTTATACCCTTCTGGGTCTTGTTTCTAGCTTCAACGTCTTTTTGAAATTCCAATCGATACACATCAGCTTAAACTCTACTCGTATTTTCTCCAAACCCCGTAAAAGAAAGTTTCAATACTCACAGTAAATTGTAAATACCTCGAAAATAGGTATTACCGCATAAAATGATTTTACTCTTCTTTCTTCAGATACCAGCTTTTTTCTCATCTTCTATAAAAGGGGTTCTTGAATATCTATTTAATATTCCCTCACCTTTACGAAAGACTACTTCTGACATGCCCTACATTCCCGGATAGCCTATAAAGATTTGTCAAAAGGCTTCTAATCGGAAGACGCTTCTCTTACGGACAGATTAAACATTAATTCCTCAGCGGCTTCTTCGGGAAACGGAATCCGTGAGGCAAGTTTTTCCGTCGTTTTTGCATCCAATTTGTATTTCTCCCCCATGACGACTTTAAACCAGCGTTCACGGTCCATAACCACACGATACATCTTTTCGTCCTGGGTTTCTGAAATAAAGGGTAAATATACGTGTATTGGTTTGCCACACTTCTCCACCTTGGCGCCGATCCGATCAACGCGGCCGGTTCTTTGCTCTAACGTGCTTGGATTCCAGCAGAGATCGTGGTGAATAACGTAACGGCAATTGAGGTGCAGATCGACTCCCTCCGCCATAACACTGCTTGTGACCAAAACATCCGGGTAAAAAGGCGTATTAAAAGTGAGCATAATTTTCTGACGAGTTTCCTGTTTCGTGGTTCCATTTATCAATCTCACATTGGGCAGAAGCCGCTCACTTTTCTCTCCCTGTAATTCATCTTCAGTGTAGGCTTTTGCTATATCCACACTCATAAAACTTCCAGTTTGTATGGACAGCAAGGCATCTACAAAACTCCTCCTTTCGGCTTCTCCACAATGATTCTGTAAAAAGTCAAAGAAATGTGTAAGTAATTCCTGAAGCGAAAAACCGCTATTGTCTTTTACATGAAAAATGGCTTCATAATCGAGTTCATCTAATTTTGTTTTTTCGAGCGGAAAATACCGAACAAGGAATGTAGGCGTGCGTAAATACCTCCGTACAATATCCAAAATTTCTCTTTCATACGTTTGTAGTACATGATATGTCTGAATCATACTTACAACTTTCTTATTTGTTGCCAAACGTAGTCTCGAATCCTGGTCAAAAAATCTCGTTCCAATGGTTTCCAATCTTTCCATAATCTCGCCAGGTTCACACCCAATTTTTATGGCGCCTAGCTCGCGAATCTTGTTGCGCATGGCTTCTGAGATGTATTGCCGTAACACCTTGCCTGTTGCAACATAGTGACAAAAAACCAAGACCTTCTCACCCTGAAGCCATAAATCAATTACTTTGTCGACAGTGGCTTTCACTTTCGGATGTTGCACATAGTATGAGGAATCATTTGGAGGCAATGATTTATCTAATTGGTGGAGATACCATTCAACGGTGGGATCATCCTCTGGGTTAAAAAAAGCGCCATCGTCATCGTCGCTATCCGTAGGTCTTATGTTTTGCCGATGTTTTCTCGTATTTCGGAAGGCTTCATAGCTGGATGCCAATCCCTCTGAGAAAAAGGGTCTGGTCTCTGGATTAAGTGCGACTAACCTGGCTGATAGGAGAAATGGCAAAAGTGACGTTCCCGTAATTTTAAGTCCCTCTGTAAGGCATTCGTCATTTTCACTTATCATGGATTTTCCCGCAAAGCACTTGCGTCGTTCAATCAAATCTCCATTGAACGGTACAGATTTTGGACGTATATGCCGTATAACCCATTTTTTCAATAATGTCTCAGCATTTTTCATTTGTTGTTTCGTTTGTTCGTAAGATTTAATCACCAACGAGGATGCCGGTGTCAATCCAACCTGTTTGGTTCGAACAATAGGCCACCATTCATGAACCGATGTCAACTTTTGTCCATTCATCACTAAATCATCCTCATTCAAGCGTTCCCAATCATGATCGAGTCTAACAGCAGTCCTCTGAGCCTGATCGAGGTTAGTCTTCAGGTCGGCTAACTCGGTCTGGAACCGGGCTAACCCACCAGCGGGAGCTGTCGAATTCTCCCACGATATTCCCTGAAATCGCTCAAGGACGGAACATAATTCATAATGTCCTAACTGGAACGGCGTTGCGGTAAGAAAAATCATGCGCTCAAACATGCCATTGAGAGGTCCTTTTAGTTCTTCCGCATCTTCTTCGGCTTCCTTCGATTGAAACAGTGATGCAAGTTTTGTATCAGGATTTTTGAGATGATGCGCTTCATCCAGAATCAATAAAGGCAATTGAACATGTAAACTGGCTAGACATTTTACCCAAACTTCCCGGATTTCCTTGTTCAAGACACCGCGTGTCTCACGAATTCTCTCACCAAGGTTTTTTGACTCCCTCTGAGGTATTTTCTGTATCTCAGTATAAAGGGATTGAACATTTATTTCTCTAAGCGCGTCCATTACACCCTTTGGCACAGGATCATCTTTTTCCCCAATACCAAACCGGTTCAGGATACGGAGCCATTTTCCGGTGTCCGAATCCAGTAATTTTTTCCAAAATATTTCGCCAGGACGATCAAATTTCGTAACCCTCAAAAGTCTGCCAAGCACACGATACAGAGCCTTTTTAAGGCGATCTGTATCCCAACGGCGGTAAAGGGCACGCTGGATCAGCGCTAACTTGATCCAAACACCAGAGTCATCCGTTAATCCCCGGCTCATCGCGCCGTGCGTCAAAAAGACAATAGATTTCCGATTCTCTTCCTCATCATCAAGGAGTTTCAGAAAAGCAACACCTGTTTCAGCGCGACCATAATGTATAGATGAGGACAGAGCTTCCGGCAAACATTTTTCTCTGAACACTTCAAAATCTCGAGACCACTTTTCTTTCAGCGTTGAGGGAACCATGATAACGACCGGTCTCTTCACTTTGTCGCTCGTGGCAACCGACAGGGCAACGGCAAGGGCTACAAACGTCTTACCCATACCGACCTCATCGGCAAGGATTAATCCCGGTTGATTCTCCAATTGGCGTAATATTTTTTTAGCAGTGCGCTTCTGTCTTTCGGCGTCGTTTTCCGATATACGACCCTTAACGAAAAGATTGATTGCGTCGTTGTAAGGGTAGATATAACTCATTTCAAAGACTCCCGGAATGCCTTCGATAAGTACGTATTAATGAGATCATCCGATATTTGAATATGTGGTAAAATCGTCTCTCTTATTTCACGGATGATTTTATGGAGTTCCTCTATAACCTCCTCACGTTTCAAGCTCTTGGGGGCATCCTCTTTAGGATTAATTCGCCCTAGTTCAAGGACAATTTCGGCAACTAGGAACGCCTTCTCACCTTCCGACTTGCCTTCCCTGAGGATGGTTTGGATTAGGGCAAGAACACCAATAGGACCGCGAAGCCTCCATTGTAACGATTCTACCGTGTAGAAAGGCCTTTCTAACCTCTCCTTCAACGATCGAAGAACCCATGATATCTGACGAGTACGCTGGAACAAAAACTTTGTCGTATCTACCTTTTTGCGAGGATCTGTTACAACATCAGGTTTATTAAATTGTTGTTTTTTCTTTAGCCATACGCCTATAACCTGGTGCAGAGGACGGGCGGAGGTAAGAATAGCCATTAGTATTTCCAGCGGTATATCTTTAAGTTCAGGCAATGGTGGAAGGGCTGAAGCGCTTTCAATATTCACAGGCCACCAGGATGAATTCTTTGCGCCATCCCAGATTACATTAAACCCAGACGGCGACAAATCGTATTTCCATTTAAGAGTGACTTCCAAAAGCTTGCCATCTTCCATCCATTTTCTCTCGTCATAAAAGACTTCCTTTCCATCTTTCTGCAATATAGAAAAACCCTTTGGTAAGTCTTGAGAACCAAAATGAAATCGGACAAATGCCCCTATTTGATCATTCCGGCCGTAAATGGCATAATCAAATACAGATGGGAGCAACGTTAGGCATTCTGAATCCCGTTCGTCTTCATTTTCTTGTCTGTCCCAAACGGTATACTCATCAATTACTAAATCGTCCTTATTAGACTTTGACAATGAGCTTTTTTCGAGCACATTAACTGCAGCTTTATTTTGTGCGCGGGATGCCATGTAGACAATATTTGCTTCAAAATTCGCAGTACTTCCAACACCCGTACCCGATGTGGTAAAGTTGCTAGACCCTATGACGTATAGCACCCATTCATCATTCTGAAACCATATCGACTTCATATGCAAAGGCCGGAACTCCCTGGTCTCTTTGGTATCAAACATTTCTGTTAACCTTGTGAATCGGATTTTAACGCTACTTCTCTTATTAGGCACCGATTTCAGGAGACTTTCCGGGGCGTTTATGATTAGTTGTTTTTCGTCTTTGTTATCCACTGCACGAACATAATAGCAGACACATGCCATTCCGCGTTGGTTTAAGACCTCCCAGATTCTTTTGGCCGGAATATTGGATGAGTCCGGTGGATCAAAAAATGGACTTGTGATCCACGCATCCTCGGGTGGGCGTGACGATGCTTCATTCCAATAATTTCGGACTTGATCAAAGAGGTTAGGCTTTTCTGTGCCTATAAGCAAAGGATAGATTCGAATATCTTTACCACCCCTATATGGTTCAATGCGTCCCCAATTTCTGGCGCGTTTCTCGATATTTGTTATAAAATTATGCCATCGGCGGACTTCTGGTTGATCGGGAGAATTTGTACAACGATCGACCATCTCTTTTAAGAAATCCAGGATAGATTTTAGTACTGCCACTGGAATATCCGAACCTTCTTGGAAATCCAGAGAACCAAAAATTTCCTGATTTTTACGGTATCCTTCTTCAGTGAGGTTGGCTGACCCAACAATCACCCTGACAAGGTTTGACCAGTAAAGAATAGATATTTTCGCGTGCATAATCGCTTTTGGAATTCGTGCCGATATAATATCCCATCGCAAGTTTCGGGCGCCCTTGCAGTAATGCTGGTCAACAAGTACCGAAATACACTCGACCGATGCCATCTTTTCTTCACGTTCAAAAATAAATATTGAACCGTCGTTGTTGGGGTCGGATTCCATTTTGAGGAAGCGGCTCAGACAGTCCTCCTCAAAAAATACAGGTGAAAAGGTATATGTTGTGGCTACACAACCGATTGGCTCCCCTGCTTCCGGTGGCGGAGACCAGCAATCAATGAGTTTCGCGTACCCAGTATGCTGATTGTTGGTTTTACTCATTCCTGATCCGTTTCAAATCTCTTAAAAATGACCAGACGGCATTAACACGGTAGGGATGTACATAAGAGTCATCCATGCGCACTGGTTCGTCCCTCCGATATAGAGGACGAACACAGTACGTATTATCATCATATTGGTCTATCCACGGATTCTTACCAAATGGTGGTTTTTTCTTTTGCACGGTAAAATGATGGTCCAGGAGTTGTTCAACCCATGTATCGCAATTTCCATTGACCAGAAGATCCCCAAATCCGCTAATAAATTCTGACTCATAGTTGTAAAGGTGTAACTGATTGCGCGCTTTTGAGAAGGCATCCGGCACATTTTTATGAGCCCGATTTACCGCCTCCAGACCAGCGAGTTCTTTAATATTGGTTTTCCCCTGTTTACGGCTCATATGCCAGAGACAATCATCGAATGCGTCTTGAATCAGGCGGGCAAAGTATTCGTACGACTTGATGCATTCCAAGAGTTCTCTTAGATCAGGAGAAGTTGATTTTAATAATGATGCATGCAGTTTTTTTTCTGTCATATCTTCTTTTAACCACAATCTGCTTCCTTCATTCGAAATAAGGAAATTGATTATTTGACTTCGATAAGAAGACGGTTCTTCGCACAGCATAGCAAAAAGAGCCTCGTTTTCTCTGGCTTTTGCACGATAGGGGGCAAACTTTTCCGCAATGGTGCGGCTCAACGACCAGTTCCACTCACGGCTCATCTTACTTTTGTCTAGACCTTCCTTCACCGCATTCTTCAAAGCCTGACGAAGACTGGCACCTGGACCTTGTTCCCGTGAGTAGAAACCAGCAAGGTCTTGTTCAGTTTCCCAAATGCGTATAAGACGGTCGCCTGCCTCACCCAGTCTTCCCTGACGGAGGATATCCAGATCTTCGGCCAATGTGCGATAGACACCGTGAAATCCAAAAACGGAGGGGGCCTTTAGATAGTTTTGGGCGCATAGAGGAACACCCTTTCGCATAGCATCGGTTGCTTTTTCCCGGCCGGGAAGCCCCAATATCTCATTCGTTTTTTTTCGAAAAGTTCCGACAAGCGCCTGCACAATGTACCACTCGAACACCTGATACGGCGGAGTGATTCCATCCTGAGCAACCAGATCATCGTCAAATTCAGCACAAACAACGGCTCCTGCAGCCATCGCGGTCAAGAAGCGTGGATGCCTCATGCGCTCACGAACGCCCGGTACGAGCTTTGTGCCAAGACGATCGGCGATTAAAGATAATCCCAAGGGATCGAGCGAACCTTCGCTGTCTGCTACTTTATCGTATTCAGTTAATAAGGGTGCACGTAGGGCCATTTCTGTACAGGTTATCAGAGAACGTAGTCAGCAAATGGAATAGAAAACAAAGGAAATTGCGGGTAAATTGCATGTGGGCGATAAAAAGTAAGGGAACGTTTAAAATTTTTCCATCCAAATCAGCATTGTCCGGTTAGGAAATTGCGTAATACAGGTATCAAGAAAAACGAGAAA
>NZ_MJUW02000050.1 GCF_001753675.2 Candidatus Brocadia sapporoensis
TACAGAAAAAACCGTAATCTTAACCTGCAAAGATGGTTTCCCGTCGGTAAACCAACCAGTAAAGGCTAAGGTAGTGAGTGGTAAAAAATGCGTGACTGTTTCACCAACAGAGGCTTACACTGACGAAAATGGTCAGGCAACGTTTACCATTACTGCCACAAATAAGACGGGCACTGCAGTAGTACGATTCAAGCATAAAAATCTGATAGACGACGTAACGGTAAAGGTAAAAAAAGCACCGGGCTAAAAAGCATTTCTGACCGTTCTTGTTTGGGAATAGGTCAAATTGTTGTAAAAGTTCTAAGAAAAGGGGTGTCGTGTCGGAAGATACGGCACCCCTTTCTTTTGGATTTTTCAGTTAGACATGAAGGGTTAAACTGAATTTTTTCACATTGCTAATATGCCTGGCGACAATTATTTGCTGGGTGGTGGTTTATTTCCAGATATCCGTCATCAAACGTTTGAAATTAAAACATACTGGCAGGGGTATCATAATTGATTTTTAATCACTACCGCCCCGGCTCTTATGATATTGATGAAACATGGAAGCGGCAATTGATAATCAATAAAAATACCCTATACACAGGTGAATAATATCATAATTCCTGATGAGAATGATGCAAATTCGGGCATGAAATATCGTTTTAAGGATTGGAGGATATGGATTTCGACTGCATAAGCATGATGCACTGGTCTATAAAGGTGCGTGAGAGGTAGTTTTAATTATCAATGTAGCGTTTGAACGAAAATCTGCCGAAGGCTGATAATACAAAAGGAGAGGGCAAAAGAATAGAATAAAAGTATTGAATATATGAAAAGAGAAAGGTAAACTTGCGACAAAAAGAAAGGTATTGCTATCTGCAGGTATGAGGAAAAAGATAAATATCCGATTGTGCGTCAAGACAAACAAAGGACATTCAATAAAAGATGAGAGTTAGCGTAATCATTCCTACCTTTAACAGCGCGCAGACGATTGATGATACGCTTAGAAGCATTATGAGTCAGGACTGGCAGGACATGGAAATTATTGTGCAAGACGGAGGTTCCTTAGACGACACCAAGTCCATTGTTGAAAAATACCCAATTGCCATGTCGGGCTGGCAGTCAGAACCGGATCAAGGACTCTATGACGCCATGAACAAGGGCATCAGTCGCGCAACCGGTGAGGTTGTTGCCATTCTTAACAGCGATGATACATGGATGCCAAATACCTTAGAGCAAGTCGTCTCGGTATTTTCACGCAATCCCGATATCGGTATAGTCTCTGGATCTATAGAAGTGTGGGAAGATTTACCGAATGGAGCCGAAGTTATGTTAAAATCGAGTTTGGTTCATTTACATCAAGGGCTGACCATACAGCACCCGGCCACATTCGTACGACGAAGCGTGTATCATTGTATGGGTTTTTTTAATACACGTTATCGCATAGGCGCCGATTATGATTTTATTTTAAGATGTGTGCAGGCCAACATACCATTGGTAATTATTGATACTGTTCTCACCCGAATGCGGGCAGGTGGTAAAGGAAGTTCGAGTTTTAGTGTCGATAACTGGAGGATCCGGAGATCTCACAAGCTTTCTTCACCTGCCGGAGAAATTATTGCATGCGCAACTAGCTTTGCGCGATATGTGGTCAGACAGTTTCTTATAAGAGTTTTTGGGAAAAAATTCCTGTCAACCCTCAGAGGATACTCGTGGAACAAGCGGATATACCGGTAAAATATCCTTTCATTCTGCATGCAGATGTAGCCATGGCAGGTATTCACAGGGAAAGAGCAAAAGGAACGAGTTAGTTTTTTAAAAAACCCTCTGTATGAATAATGCTGCCCCTACGCGGCATGTCATACCCGGTTTTTATTGGAAATTTTCAAAAGACTAAATTGTTACCAAGAATTTAGTCTTTTGAAAAAACATGGCTTCTCAGCTATTTTATAACTCTGACAGGGTTCTGAAACCCTGTCAGAGTTGAACCAGCACGTGGGATTTACCTTACGTCGTCATGATGTTTCAAAAAACTAAAGTGTTACCTAAATTCTTACCTCTTTGCGATATATTTCCATTTTAATTTACTATCGAGAGTAAGCACGTAGAGGGTATTATCGTTTGAACCAAAACAAAGAGTGCAGGGTTGTAACTGCCGCAGAATAAAGAATGATGTCACCCGCGGTATACATCTGTCTTCAGTTTTCTTCCGGAGTGATTGCATACATTTTTCCCCAGGGGCCAATGTAAATTGCCCCCTTATTTCCAACATCGGGTGATGCGATTATTTCACAGGCTGATTGAAATACCCATTTTGTATAACTTTTTAAAGTGTTCGTCAGGGTTTCTTTATAAGCGCTCCGACTGTTTGCCGAAAACCTGCCCTGAACATTTGCCACAGAGTTTTATTACCTGTGCTGCCTGAATGGGCTTGCATCGAGAAAGAATAAATAATATGCTTTAAATGATAATTACTGGACAGATACTACTTTTACTCTGTATTGTTTTTAAATATAACAAAGCAAAAGAGTTTTTCTGTGTCGGGTAGGAAAATTCGCTTTCTTTAAGGGTTCGGTAGAAATATAATTTTGGTAAGAGGCCAATAAGTTTTGGACGGATAAATGAATATAATTGAAAGCAAGGTACGGAATGAAAAGGTTTGTTCGTTTTTTTAAGAGCATTAAGGTTAAGCTCATCTGCTATTTCATCCTTATGACGACACTGCCCATCCTGATCATAAGCAATACCGCTTACAACCGCGGGAAGCGGGCGTTAAACGACAGGGTAATTGAAAAGCTGACCTCGATTGCCGAATTAAAAAAGGCGCAACTGAGCAATTGGTTGCAGGAACGACTGATTGATATTGGCGTTCTCTCTACGAACAAATCCCTAGAAGTGTCGTTTTCTAATCTCCTTTACTTAAGAAAGGCATTCCGTTCCGTCGAGAAAATGAAGGAATCTGAAATTGGTGAGGTCTATTACAAGAGACTTTCGGAATACCTGAATAAACTCAAGGAAAAATTTGTTTACTGCAATGAAATATCGATGTTGGATATAGAAAACGGTGAGATTATGATGTCTACGACTGAATCAAATATCGGATTACTCGATGAAGATTACCCGTATTGTCTTGATGTGTTGGGAAGGAATGCTCTACCGTTTAAAGATATTCACTATTCGAAATACACAAAACAGATAGGAATGACCCTTTTTGGTACATTGAAAAAAACGGATCCGGTTACCATGGAGGAAACAGACGTGGTCAACGGTATTGTCATTATCCGTATTAATACAAATAACGCCATAGGATCATTGTTGCAGGATTGGCCAGGCAGCGGAGAAACGGGTGAGACACTCCTGGTGCGTCGCACAGGAGATCAGTTACTGTTTCTTAATAATACGCGACATCTTGCGGATACGTCACTAAAAGTAAGTATTCCCGTGAATTCAATAACGCCGGAATCTTTTATGCTAGATGCCGGAGAAGAGGGTATCATAAAAGTCATTGATCACAGAGGGATAGAGGTTCTTCTGGCTTTTCGTTATATACCCCAGTTGAAATGGGGGTTGATCGTAAAACAGGATACCTCTGAGGCCTTTAAGTCGATTACGGAATTGAAGAACCAGGTAATTACCCTGGCAATCGTAAGTGAGTTCATTATCGTTATCATCATTTTTGTTCTGGCACATGGAATTACCCATCCTATTTCCAGGCTGGTTCAAGGTGCACATGCAATCGGGAAGGGAAACCTTGAGTATCGTATTGCCATTAATTCTGAAGATGAAGTGGGCGTCCTCGCATCAGAATTTAACAAAATGGCCGAAAAGTTAGAAGGATCATATGCTGGGCTAGAACAAAAGATTCGTGAACGGACTGCACAATTGAGAGAATCTGAGGAAAGGTATCGGGAATCTATTAATCTCGCCAACGACGCTATTTTTACCTTGGATGTCGACTCTGCGCAGATCATTGATTTGAATAAAAAAGCTGAGGAGTTATCGGGCTGCTTGAAAAATGAATTTCATGACAAAAAGATATGGGAGATTGTCCCGGAATACGATCGTGAGAAGACAAGGCAATTATGGCTGACGATAAACGAGACCGGCTCCGGTATGCTGGATAACGTTGATTGTCAGCATGTTGACGGTGGGCTTACTCCTACAAGTATCAGTGCAAGCGTGATTGAATATGGGAAGAGGAAGTCCATTCAGTGGATTTGTCGGGATATTACCGAGAGAAAAAGAATGGAGTTGCAACTGATTCAAACCGAGCGGTTGGCTGCGGTAGGCGAGTTGGCTGCAGGTGTAGCCCATGAAGTAAATAATCCATTAGGAGGGCTGCAGAATTTTGTAAAAATGATGAAGAAGGAACCCGAAAATGTATTACAAAATCGGGAATTTCTGGATTTAATGTCAGAAGGTCTGAAACGGATTGAGATCATCGTAAAACAGTTGATGACATTTTCCAGACCATATTCTACGCACATGTCCAATCACCGTTTAAATGAGATTGTGGAAAATTCTTTACGATTTGTAGACCACCGAATAAAAGAGTCTGGTGTCCATCTGAAGAAGGAATTGTCTCTTGATTTACCAGAAATTTACGGTGACGCTGACAATATCTCGCAAGTCCTTATTAATATTATCGTCAATGCCCTGGATAGCATCTCGAAAGGTGGCAATCTGATAATAAAGACCGGGTATTGTGACTTTCATCCGTCAAGTATACAAGTTGCAATTACTGACACGGGGTCGGGGATTCCGGAAGAAATCCTCAATAAAATATTTAATCCGTTTTTTACCACAAAAGAGATGGGGAGTGGATTAGGTCTTGCAATTAGCAAGAGGATTGTTGACGACCATAATGGGAACATTGTGGTAAAGAGCAATCCAGGGGAAGGAACGACGTTTTATGTCTGTTTACCTGTGAGAAAGATAATGGTAACAACATGATGCAAAATATTAAGGAGTGTTAGTATGGGTGGCAGCAAAGTGTTGATTGTGGATGATGAAAAACTTATGAGAATATCCCTGGAGAGTCAGCTAAAGAAGGAAGGATATCACGTAAGATCGGTGGATAATGCGTTAGAGGGCTTAAAAATGGTTAAGTCTGAAGACTTCGACGTCGTGGTGACGGATTTAAGGTTGCCCGGCATGAATGGGATGGAGCTTCTCAAGGAAATTAAAAAATACAATCAGGAGATTGTTGTTGTTATTATGACGGCATTTGGTACCCTTGAAAGTGCCGTATCTGCAATTAAAGATGGTGCATACGATTATATTGCAAAGCCTTTTTCGACGGATGAATTGATAATCAAATTGCAGAGGGCACTCCATTATAAAAATACGGCAGCAGAAATAAATCGTCTCAGAGGTGAAATTCAAGCTGAGTTTGAGTTCTGTAATATTGTCGGAAATAGTGAATCGATGAAAAAGGTACTCGAGATTGTGAAGAGTGTTTCCGAAAGGGATACAACCGTTCTCATACGGGGAGAAAGCGGAACCGGAAAGGAAAAAATAGCTGGCGCCATTCACTACCACAGCGGTAGGAAGACAGGGCCATTTATCAGAGTAAGTTGCGCCGCACTGAATAGAGAAATCCTGGAGAGTGAGCTTTTCGGACATGAGAAAGGTGCATTTACGGGTGCAATTAAGATGCGTCGCGGTAGATTCGAGCTGGCGGATGGCGGATCAATTTTCTTGGATGACGTGGATGATATACCCTTGGATATGCAGGTCAAGCTCTTGCGTGTACTTCAGGAAAGAACATTTGAAAGGGTCGGAGGCGAAGAGACCCTTGGTGTCAATGTAAGAGTTATCTGTGCAACAAAAAAAGACCTTCTGGAGCGTGTAAAAGAAGGTTGCTTTCGGGAAGACTTATTCTACCGGTTGAATGTAGTGCAAATTGGCATACCACCATTACGGGAAAGAAAGGGGGACATACCGCTGCTGATTAATTATTTTTTAAAAAAATTTGTGTCACAATATGAAGATGCCTTACCGGATGTTTCACCAGAGGTAGAAGAAGTCCTGGTAGCCTACGATTGGCCAGGAAATGTAAGGGAACTTGAAAATGTTATTGAGCACGCAGTTGCATTTTCCAAATCGAAAGGCATATCATTAGAAACTCTTCCAGAGTATTTGAGAAAGTGTGATGCAAGCACAGATTTATTATCCATGGATTTATATAATAAGCAGTCGATAAACTTACAAGACGCGCTGACAGAAGTAGAAAAAAAACTTATCCAGTGGGCGCATCAAAAGACAAATGGCAATCAAGTCAAAATGGCTGAGATATTAGGCATCCCTCGCACGACACTTCGCAACAGGTTGGTGAAGCTACAGTCGTTTGACAAACCAATGCCTTAGCCCGGCTTTCGCAATTCGCAGCAAAAAAGTTTGTTTTCAGGTGAGAAGCGTCAGAAAAGCCACGATATTCAAAGGAGTGCTTTTGAAAACGGCTTGTAGCGCCGACCTACTCTATTGACACAAGCAAAGGAAAGTGCAAAAACGCCCGCATGTTTCTCCGGGAAAAGATACGAACGAAAGGCGGGAAAACCCACCGTTATTGGAACGTAGTAAAGCACCACCGGGTCAGCACGGGAAGAGTGGTGCAGCGGCAGATTCTCTCTTTGGGAGAACTCAATACAACACTGCAAGATATCATGTTTATATGATATTGGGTGTTACCCTTGATTTGTAACTTTGGCATGTTGAATTTTCTCTTAACCAATTACCTTTTCTCCATTCTGGTTCCAGAGACATTTACCCCGTTACGCTGAATATGATCCGTCTCACTGGAAACACCGACAATTAAGTTTGTCAGTATCACTCCTGTAACTTGCACAAATGAAATGAAATTCGGGTCATCGTGTAGTCGTGTGGGTTCTTTTATATCTCCTTGAGCATACAGGTAAG
>NZ_MJUW02000044.1:0-50446 GCF_001753675.2 Candidatus Brocadia sapporoensis
CCTAACTATTCTGAGAAAATATTCTCTCTCACCATCCGTTTCGCTGAATAGTTACCAAATTTCAGGATGATTGGTAGTAATGTCTTCCAACGTTGTCCGGGTAGAAATTTGCGGGTACGTTTTTGTCATACCCGAACGCTTGTGTCGGGTATCCAGTGAACCCTGAACTTCCTGGATTCCCGCTAAAAACATGCGGGAATGACATCTCGAGAGCAATAAAACAAGACATGCAAATTTCTAACCGGACAACACTGAATGTCTTCCCAATATACTTATGAAGCTTTTAACAAAATCTAGGAATAATACCAACCCAAGGGCTGATTTAAGAATATGGTGTTTCGGGCTGTCGTCCTCATAGCAATGCTCTTATGCATACGTATATGTCACGTTTCCCATATTTTCAATCTCCGTGATTATGTGAACTGGGAAATGGGGAAAAGATTGTTCTCTTGCTTCTTTGGTGGGATTATAGACTCGGGGTGTTTATCGGTTCTTAAAGGTTGACTGGATGATCTTGAGCATCTCACGGTGAATTTCTTTCGTACCAGCGATGATGCTGCCCGTTTTTAGATATTGGTTAGTATCTTCAAAATCCGTAACCGTACCGCCGGCCTCTTCCACCAGAAGTGCACCTGCAGCCATGTCCCAGGGCGAGAGGGCACATTCGAAAAAACCTCCAAAGATGCCTTCCGCGGTATACGCTAAGTCAAGGCAGGCAGAACCACCCCTTCTGATACCCGTGACCTGCATAAAGAAATCTTTAAATACCTTGAGATAGGAATCAATGATGTCTTTTATTCTGAAAGGAAAACCCGTTGCAATCAAGGTTGTACTCAGAGTTTCAGCAGGAGAGACATGGATACGTTTATTATTCTTAAAAGAGCCATGCCCCTTTATTGCAGAATAGATATTTTCTCTCAGTGGCTCATAAATAAGACCCATTGCTAAATTCCCTTTAATCTCCAGGGCGATGGAGATGGCGAAACTCGGCAATCCATGAATATAATTTAAGGTGCCATCCAGGGGGTCGATGATCCACAAAAACTCGGACGAGTTCCTTTCTGCCGGAGATTCTTCTGCCATGATGCCATGGTGTTTGAAATGAGATTTGATGTGGCTTTTAATACTGTCTTCTGATTTTTTGTCCACTTCAGTGACGTAATCGTTTTTGGCCTTTTCGCTGATCATGGAAGTGCTTACCTTTCCAAAGTGCTCTTTTAAAATAATTCCTGCTTTCAGAGCGGCCTCACGCGCAACGTCAAGATATTCAGGTAAATCGATCGGTTTTATTGGCATGTGCAGGGTTCTTCCTCTCTAAACGGTCTAAAACAGGTTTTTCCCTGTCAGGGTTTTGTAGGCGCTGAGATATTTTTCAGAAGTTTTTTGGATGATTTCGGGTGGGAGGACTGGTGCCGGAGGCTTCTTGTCCCACCGGATGTTTTCAAGATAGTCGCGAATAAATTGTTTATCATAAGAGTGTTGAGGTTTTCCCGGTTCATAGCCGTCGCATGGCCAAAAGCGCGATGAATCCGGGGTGAGCGCTTCATCGATCAGTATCATTTTGTTATCCGCAGTAATGCCCCATTCAAACTTGGTATCGCAGATGATAATGCCCCGGTCAAGGGCATACGCGCAGGCACGCAGATACACTTTCATACTGTTTTCCTTCAATTCTTCGGCAAGTTTCTTGCCGACCATATCGACAACTCTTGAAAAAGTGATATTTTCGTCGTGTCCGACAGTTGCCTTGGTGGATGGAGTGAAGATGGGTTCGGGGAGCCGGTCAGATTCCTTAAGTCCTCCCGGCAATTTTATGCCGCAAATAGTATGGGTTTTTTGATATTCCTTCCAGCCGGAACCTGCCAGATAGCCACGAATGACACATTCCACGGGAACGACCCTTACCTTCTTTACCAGCATGGATCTGCCCATCAGGGTATCTTTGTATTGTAATAGAATGGGGTTACCCATGTGTTCAATTTCGGTGGTGATCAGGTGGTTTGGTATGATGCTGGAGGTATATTTGAACCAGAATTCGGAAAGTCCGGTAAGCACGTGTCCTTTGTAAGGAATGCCGCTTGGCAGAACAACATCAAAGGCCGAGATGCGGTCCGTTGCTACAATTAATAAGGTATCATTTATTTCATAGACATCCCTGACTTTGCCGCGGTTACATAACTTGAGTTCGGGAATGTGTGTCGTAAGGATCGGGACGATGTCTTTCTTCATGGTTATATGGCAAAGTTTGAGATATGCTGTTTAAGTTTTGTCTTGAGTTTTTGAGCGCCCTGAAGGTTCGGCTTTAATGTCAGGGCAAGAGTGAGATGCTGTAAGGCATCTTCATATTCTTTTAATTTGAGGTAACATTCAGCTATTTTTTTATAAATAAAGGCATTTTCATTTTTATATAAATTCAGTCTTAGCACCTTTTCATAATAACTCAGCGCCTTTTCCGGAGGGGCATTACGCGCCAGATTGCGGCAATAGATGTTTCGCATTCGTTCTTTAATCTCGTGGAGCAAGTGGCTGCGGTGTGTGTCGCTTTTTCCCCTTTCAAGGATCAATTCGTAAAGGTTAATGGCCGTATCATATCTTTCGAGTTTTTCGAATGCCTCTGCAAGGAGAAATTTACAGTCTATGTAGTCCCTTTTATTTAAATAGATGCAAAAATCAATACCGGCATAATTTTTTAAAAGGTGTTCATAATTATTTGTAGCATGGTGTATATTGCCGTTTAAAAGGTCCGTAAAAATTATCCGGACGTGTTCCTGAATAGCATCTTCCGATGATGCGGCTGTTTCAGTTCTTTTTCTGGGTTTTTGTTTGCTGTTCGTATGTAGAAGATGTCTGTACTGTCTGTCATAGTGCTTGCGGGATGTTGAGTCGGAAAGCGTTTTGTACGCCTGGATAATAGTCTTCGTTTTGGATTCCGCCCAGAGTTTGTTTTGGCCGTGGATATCAGGGTGGTATTTTTTGATAAGGGTTCTGAACGAACGTTTCAGGTCGTCGGTACTTACCTCATAATGCACTTCGAGAACTTCGTAATAATTTACCATGCAAAAAATTTCCGTAATCTTTTCGTAGGTCTTCTCTGTTAAGAGACAAAAAATAATTGCAAAAAATGCTACCAGCTATCTTGCAGCCTGTCAATAGTAACTAATAAGATATTTGAGCACATTTGACAAAATCGTAGTGCGGATAAACCACCCGCGCTATGCATGCTGATGTGGTCGGATTAGGTTTTCTGTTTTGTCAGAAGGAAAAACTGTTACCGGCTTATTCATAGCGCAATGTTACTACCGGGTCCAGTCTCGCAGCGCGTAATGCCGGATAGATACTAAAAATCACACTGCAAAAGATGGCAATGGCCGCAGTGATAGCAATGCTCATCGGGCTTACTACGGTAGGAATCTGGTTAAAATAGTAAACCTCGGGGGGAAATGGTCTCCAGCCCGTAGTGTGATAGAGCACATTTTCCAGCCAGTTTATCCGTAATACAATTGTCAATCCTGCGGCAACGCCTAAGCACGCACCCGTACTGCCAATAAGCAACCCATGTAAAAGGAAGATAGACATAATCCCCCGAGTAGTTGAGCCGAGCGCTTTTAAAATACCAATGTCCCTGGATTTCTCAAGAACGATCATCGTGAGGATGGCGAGGATATTGAATCCTGCAACTACGAGAATAAAGAACAAAATGAGAGCCATGACATGTCTTTCCATCATTACTGCAGTTAAAAACGTCTTTCTGGCGTCCTCCCATGTTTGAACATAATATTCAAAACCCAATGTGGCTTGTAGTTTATCCCGAACCTCGTTTGCATAATGATAATCATCTAGTTTCACGCTTATTCCGGAGACGGCATCTTTTTCTTTTGCACCGGTTAACTCCTGTGCTACTGAAAGGGGAATATACACATAATTCTTATCAAAGTCATACATGCCTGATTTGAATTTTCCAACAACTTCAAATGCCTTTACGCTTATTTTGTCCCATTCCTTCAGGGTGACGAGCACGACCTGCTCGCCGTTTTGAATGAAGCTTCCCGGGTCTTTTTCTGGTTCACCAGGGCCAATTCTGAATAATTCCGAACCGCCAAAGATGCTTGCGATATTTTTTTCGCCATGGGTTATCAGTAAGTCCTCCGGCCGACTCCCAAAGGGTGCGATATATGACTGAAAATCGCTTACGCGCGACTCTGCAAGAGGGTCAATCCCTTTAAAGTAAACGAATTCTCTTCTATTTCTCAATTTGATGAGCGCAGGTCCCTCAACATAGGGTGCACATGCAATGACATGTTCAACGGTCTTTACCTTTTCGATGACTTGTTTATAATCTTCCAATCCATACATACCGCCTTTTAAAATGATAATATGTGCCAGCGTGCCTCTTATTCTGCTGCGGAGTTCCCGATCAAAGCCGTTCATCACGGAAAGTACAACGATCAGGGTCATTACTCCCACGGCAACTCCGGCAATGGCAAAAAATGATATCTTTCTGCTGCGTAAATATCGCAGACTAATGAAGAGATTGTACATGGGAAGGATTTACATTGTTATTTTCTATGGTTAAATATATAATTTTCCAATTCTAGCATATCTGAATTATTTTAGGCAATTAAATAATAAACTTACTGTTGTGGAGACGATGGATGCTGTATTTTAAAACCGCTGGTGAATCTCACGGGAAATGTTTGATAGCGATTATAGAAGGATTTCCAGCAGGGGTATTCCTTGATACCTCGGTTATCAATCAGGAAATGAAGCGAAGGCAGGGAGGGATTGGCAGAGGCGGAAGGATGGAAATCGAGGATGACCGCGTGGAAATTCTTTGTGGAATCAGGAAAGGAGTAACCTTAGGGGGCCCCATTTGTTTAATGATCAGAAACCGTGATGACAAAATTGATGAGTTGCCGGCTGTTACCCGTCCTCGTCCTGGTCATGCTGATTTATCCGGCGTTTTAAAATATCATGAAAAGGATGCGCGAAACATTTTGGAACGGGCAAGCGCAAGAGAAACTGCTGCAAGGGTAGCGGTTGGCGCGGTGGCAAAGATTTTACTCAATTCCTTTGGAATAGGTGTATTTGGCTATGTGCAGGGGATCGGGGGGATAATATCACGTAAATCTCTTCATAAGAAAGATATGGATGTTGCAAAAACCATTCGCGATAAAAGTCCTCTGTATTGCATTGATCAGGAAATTGAAGGTAAAATGATAGAAAAAATCGCACAGTCGGCGGAAAATGGAGATTCCCTTGGGGGGATCATTGAGGTGATTGCTTATGGATTGCCGGTAGGATTAGGAAGCCATACCCAGTGGGATCTGAAATTGGATGCAAGGCTTGCCTATGCCCTGATGTCTGTTCAGGCTATCAAAGGAGTTGAGCTGGGTTTGGGGTGTAACGCAGCCAATAAAACTGGCTCAGAAGTACAGGATGAAATCTTTTATGAGAAGCCGCAGCAGGGCAAATCGTTAACAGGCGGATTTAAACGGCTGACCAATAATGCCGGAGGGATAGAAGGTGGAATAAGTAACGGAGAACCGATCACGGTACGGGCATACATGAAACCTATACCGACACTGAAAAAGCCATTAAGATCCGTGGATTTATTGACAAAAGAACCGATTGCTGCCGCGTATGAAAGATCCGATGTGTGTGCTGTTCCCGCTGCTTCTGTTGTATGTGAAGCCATGGTTGCTTTTGAGATCGCAAGGGCATTTTTAGATAAATTTGGAACAGACAGTATATGTGAGGTTAAGCGGAATTATGAAGGTTATCTTTTTAGTATTTGAATATGATAATGGAATTTACTTGAATAATTGTAATGATTTGATAACATAATCCCTTTTCTGAGCTAGCGTAGCTCAACGGCGGAGCAGCGGTTTTGTAAACCGCAGGTTGTGGGTTCGAGTCCCACCGCTAGCTCCATGAGGTCGTTTTTATACAGTTAAGAAGGGCTTACAAAAGGGTGGATTCCCGAGTGGCCAAAGGGGACAGACTGTAAATCTGTTGGCATAGCCTTCGGAGGTTCGAATCCTCCTCCACCCACCATATCTGCAAAGCTTTGAATTTTTTTCTGTTTCTGCGGGCGTAGCTCAATGGTAGAGCCCTAGCCTTCCAAGCTAGTCATGTGGGTTCGATTCCCATCGCCCGCTTTAGTACGTTTTTGCTATGATATGATAAAATATGTATTAAATGCATATTTATATTTGACTTTTGTTTTTTTATTGCTATAATTAATAAATTCTACGCTCATGTATTATGTCGACAAGTTGTATTGAAATATTATTTTTTTTATGATTAACGATTGTATTTCGTGAGATCTTTTGCTGCTGTAGCTCAGTGGTGGAGCACGTCCTTGGTAAGGACGAGGCCATGGGTTCAAATCCCATCAGCAGCTCCATAAAAAACAAAAAATAAAAATTTAAATATAAATTTAAGAATGAAATAAGAGGAGTTTGGGGAGATGGGTAAAGAGGTATTTAAGCGAACGAAGCCGCATGTGAACGTAGGGACGATAGGGCATGTGGATCATGGGAAGACGACGTTGACAGCGGTGATCACGCATGTATTGGCGAAGCAGGGGTTAGCGAAGGAGAGGCCGTACGATTCGATCGACAAGGCGCCGGAGGAGAGGGAGCGGGGAATAACTATAGCGATATCCCATGTGGAGTATGAGACGCAGAAGAGGCATTATGCGCATGTGGATTGTCCTGGTCATGCGGATTATGTGAAGAACATGATAACGGGGGCGGCGCAGATGGATGGTGCGATATTGGTGGTGAGTGCGCCAGATGGGCCGATGCCACAGACGCGGGAGCATATACTTTTGGCAAGGCAGGTTGGGGTGCCGCGGATTGTGGTATTCATGAACAAGGTGGATATGCTGGAGGATAAGGAGTTGCTGGATTTGGTGGAGTTGGAGGTACGGGAGTTGTTGAGTAAGTATAATTTTCCTGGGGATGAGATCCCTGTGGTAAGGGGTTCTGCGCTCAAGGCGAATGAGTGTGGGTGTGGAAGTGCGTCGTGCGCGAATTGTGGTCCGGTGTTGAAGCTGATGGATGCGGTGGATGCGTATATCCCTGATCCTGTGAGAGAGATAGACAAGCCGTTTTTGATGTCTGTGGAAGATGTATTTAGTATTAAGGGTCGTGGGACGGTAGGAACTGGTAGGGTGGAGAGGGGTCGTGTGAAAGTTGGGGATGAGGTGGAGATAGTGGGGATCAAGCCCGATGTGAAGAAGTCGATAGTGACAGGGGTTGAGATGTTTAACAAGACGTTGGATGAGGGGCAGGCTGGTGACAATTTAGGGGTATTGCTGAGAGGTGTGGAGAAGGAGGATTTGGAGCGTGGTCAGGTGTTGTCGAAGCCTGGGAGTATAACGCCGCATAAGAAGTATGAGGCAGAAGCGTATATTTTGACGAAGGAAGAGGGGGGAAGGCACACGCCGTTCTTTAACGGGTACCGGCCGCAGTTTTATTTTAGAACAACGGATGTGACGGGAGTGGTGAGTTTGACGGGGGGTGCTGAGATGGTGATGCCTGGAGACAATGTGAAGGTAAATGTGGAGTTGTTGACGGCGGTGGCGATGGATGAGGGGCTGCGGTTTGCCATTCGGGAAGGTGGAAAGACTGTCGGCGCAGGTGTCGTTACTAAAATTATTGAATAAATACTCAGGAAAGCACGATGCGTGAATATATAACCATGGTATGCAAAGAGTGTTCGAATAGGAATTATAGGACACCTAAAAAAACGCAGCAAACAGAGAAGTTGGAGTTGAAAAAGTTTTGCAGGCATTGTAGAAAGCATACAGATCATAAAGAATACAAAAAGTAGATTCGAATATCGGTCTTATTTTTAATTTTGATTTGAAAATAAAGGTCTGTAGCTCTAATTGGTAGAGCACCGGACTCCAAATCCGGCTGTTGTGGGTTCGAGTCCCTCCAGACCTGCCATACAATAGAAAGATGTAAAATGCCGTTTTTTGAGGTTTATAGAAAAGGTTTAGGTTTGTATAGCAGGATCGCAGTGGGAATAGCTTTGGGTATTCTTGCTTTGTTTGCATCGGTTTCTTTATACAATGCGTTGATAGACATGCCTCCTATTGCGGAAGGGGCTAAAATTCCTCTTATTGACATTGGTTTGACGTGGGGACTGGTGTGTGCCTTTGCGCTTTTTGTATTTTTTTTATTTTTTATTTGTGTTTTTGTTGCTGGCCTTACTACGGGGATTATGCCTCTCGATAGTGCTGGTAAAAAGACCGTTGATTTTTTAATTGATACCCAAAGTGAGCTTCAAAAGGTTTCGTGGCCGACAAAGTACGAGTTGGTTGGTTCTACGGCAGTTGTGCTTATATCGGTTGTTGTAATTGGACTGTTTGTATTGGGTATTGATTGGGTTGTGTCTATGATAATGGAATATATAGACGTGCTTTGAGTTATGTGTTACTGACATAAATGAGAAGACGAGTATTATATGCTGCGCGTCTCGTTATTATTGAATTAAAGAGATCCCTCAGAATTTTCAACTCTTTTAATTCCTTCCCGATGAGAGATAAACACAAGTGTATTTTTTTGTTATAACGGTAACAAAAAGTTTTATAAGATTTTTTTATAGGTAGTTAGATGCCTAAGCAATGGTTTGTATTGCGCGTTCAGAGCAATAGGGAGGACAAAGTTCGGAATAGTTTGGTCGAGCTTAGTAAGGCGCGTGGTCTGGAAGGAATGATATCGAAGGTATTGGTGCCTAGTGAAAAAGTTTCAGAGATTAAAGGTGGCAAGAAAAAAATCACAGAGAGAAAAATCTATCCTGGTTACATAATGGCAGAGGTTGAAGTAGACGATTTGGGGCAAATACCGAAAGAGATTTGGTTTTTGATCCGCGAAACACCTGGCGCTGGAGATTTTATAGGAGGACAAAGCAAACCGGTGCCGATGGCAAGTTATGAAGTTGAAAAATTATTATCAGAAATAGAGCATAAAGAAGAAAAGCCTCGTGCAAAGATTGAGTTTCGTGAAGGTGAAAAGGTGAGGGTGAAAGAAGGCCCTTTTGAGAATTACGATGGAATCATTGAGGAGGTGTTGCCGGCTAGCGGTCGTGTAAAAGTCATGCTTACGGTTTTTGGAAGGGCAACACCGGTTGAATTAGAATATTGGCAGGTTGAAGCAATTTGACAGCAGGAGTAGAACATGGCGAAAGAAATTTTAACAAAAATTAAATTGCAGTGTCTAGGTGGCCAGGCAACTCCTGCTCCGCCTGTTGGCCCTGCTTTAGGTCAGCATGGGGTAAATATAGGGCAATTTGTTAAACAATTTAATGATAAGACAAAGGAGTTGCAAGGGATACTAACCCCTGTAGAAATTACGGTTTTTAAAGACAAATCATTTACCTTTATTTTAAAATCTCCTCCCGCATCTGTGCTTATCAAACAGTTGGCGGGCGTTGCAAAAGGTTCTGCTGAGCCGAATAAGCAAAAGGTTGGGCAGATAAACCGGCAGCAGTTAAGAGAAGTTGCAAGCAAGAAGCTTGCGGATTTGAATGCTGATAATTTAGATGCAGCTGCAAAGGTAATTGAAGGAACCGCTCGTAACATGGGGATTAAAGTAGTGGATTGACCTCCTCTGATTGAGAATGAGACCGTCAGGTTGTCTGAAAGGAAAGCACTCAGATGTCAAAAAGAAGTAAAAGATATGTAGAATCAAAAAAAATAGTTGATTCAGAGAAAAAATACGAATTAAAAGAAGCCGTAAAGCTGCTTAAGTCTTTTAAGCGAACGAAATTTGACGCGAGCGTAGAGGTTGCTATGAAATTGGGGATAGATCCAAAGCAGTCTGACCAGCTTATTCGGGGTTCTGTTTCGTTGCCTAAGGGTATAGGCAGGAGTCTTAAGGTGATTGTTTTTGCTGCCGGTGAGAAGGCAGTGTTAGCAAAAAATGCAGGTGCTGATGAAGTTGGCGCAGAAGAACTCGTGAAAAAGGTTGAGGGAGGATGGGCTGACTTTGATGTGGCGATTGCAACTTCTGATATGATGAGGTTCGTTGGTAAATTAGGAAGAGTTCTTGGTCCTCAGGGCAAGATGCCTTCTCCAAAATCTGGTACGGTTACTGATGATATCGGTACTGCAGTTAAAGAATTCAAGGCGGGTAAGATAGAATACAGGACTGATGCTGGGGGGAATGTACATAGTATTGTTGGAAAAGTCTCTTTTTCTGAAAAAGATCTTGAGGATAACATTAATGCGTTTGTGAAGCAGATAGTTAACTCTCGTCCAGCCTCTGCCAAAGGGATATTTATTGAAAAAGTATCAGTTTCTTCTACGATGAGCCCCGGAATCATGATAGAGGTTTAAGATGAGAAACAAAGATGAAGGGAATAAGATAAAACAATGACAAATGAATTAAAACAATCTGTCGTGAAAGAATTGATTTCCAACTATCGTGATAAAAATAATTATCTGGTAATTGGCTATCAGGGGATTAAGGCATTAGAATTTGATCAATTGCGAAAAGATTTACGAAAAAAGAAAATCTGCATAGGAATTGTTAAAAATTCGTTAGCGGGAATTGCATTTAAAGAAATCGGAGTCCATGGGGTTGTAGACCTTTTAAAAGGTCCAACAGCCATCGTTACAGGTGGAGGTGATCCTGTAGTAATGGCAAAGGAAACAATTGAATGGACAAAAAAAATACCATTTTTAAGTTTAAGAGGCGGATTAGTTGATGGTGCGATGCTTTCTGTTCATGATATCAATGACTTGGCAAAACTTCCATCAATGCCAGTACTTCGTGCTCAAATAATTACGGGTATTCATGCCCCCATTGCTGGAGTTGCGGGCGCGTTTCATGCTGTTTTGCGCGGTCTGGTGACGGTATTCCAGGCTGTTAAGGATAAGAAAGAAAAAAGTGGTGTATAGTTTTTTGTAGGATTCCTATTAAGGTGGGAGGATAAAATGACTCAGGTTAGTGAAGAAAAGGCAGTTGAACCTTCAGGCAAAATTGTGCAGGTGTTAGATTTGGTTGCAGGGATGACATTGCTGGAGGCATCGCAACTAGTAAAGGCGTTTGAACAGAAGTTTGGCGTTTCTGCGGCTGCCGCTGTTGCAATGCCGGTCGGTGTATCGGTTGCAGCGGAAGGTAAGGCTGCCGCGGTAGAAGAAAAAACATCATTTGATGTGATTTTACAGGATGGCGGTGCGAATAAAATCCAGGTTATCAAGGCCGTTCGTGCGGAAACAAACCTGGGGTTAAAAGAAGCGAAAGACCTCGTAGAAGGCGCTCCAAAGACGGTAAAAGAAGGGGTAACTAAAGAGGACGCAGAGAAGATTAAGAAATCACTTGAGGCGGCTGGTGCGAAGGTAGAAATAAAATAATCGTTACAGTATCTTGGGCTTGAAAATACAGGAATGCTATGGAAATTCGAAATTATGGTAAGGTTAATGATGTAGTAGAGATTCAGAATCTCGTACAAATACAAACTCGGGCTTACCGGAATTTTTTGCAAGCGGATGTGCCCGCTTCCAAAAGGAAGAATCAGGGGGTCGAAGCAATCCTGCGTGAGATATTTCCGATCAGTAATTACGACGGAACAATGTCTTTAGATTATATTAAATATGAGCTTGGAAAGCCGCGATATACACAAGACGAGTGCAGGCAATTACGGTTGACCTACGGTTGTCCGTTTAGAATATGGCTGCGTTTGAATAAAGCAGAACCTATTGAAGAAGAAGTGTACGTGGGCGAAATACCTGTCATGGTTGGCGGAGGAGAATTTATTATCAACGGAACTGAACGGGTAATTGTGACCCAGTTGCACCGCTCGCCTGGTATTGATTTTATTGAAGAATTTCATGCCGAAAAAAGATTGCATTCCTGTAGGATCATCCCTGAGAGAGGGAGCTGGATTGAGTTGGAGGTTGGTAAAAAAGATATACTGACGGTTAAAATAGACCAGAGCGGGAAATTGCCTGCCACGTGTTTCCTCCGAGCGCTGTCTGAAAAATACACAAATGATGAAGATATTATCAGGCTTTTTTATGAAACGGAAACCGTGAAGATTTCAGATTTCGCCTCTGCCACAAAATTAAGAGGCAAATATACCGTTGAAAAGATCGTAAATCCGCAGACTGGGGAGATTGTGCTTGAAGCTGGCAGGCAGATGTCAGATACCACAATCAAGGCGGTTGTCGATATGGAAATAAAAAAAATAGAAGTAATTAAAAAGATGGAAGATTTGCTGATTTTAAATTCATTAGAATCTGACTTTACGAAATCACACGAAGATGCACTGCTAAAAATTTATGCCCGATTTCGTCCTGGAAATCCTCAGCAAGTGGAAAAGGCCCGTCAATTGTTTTACGACAAGTTTTTTGATATAAAACGATATAGGTTGGGTGCCGTTGGAAGATTCAGATTAAATCGGAAGATGGGGCATGCTATTAACGAAGCCGAGATGACTCTGCAAAAGGAAGATTATGTGGAGGCAATTCGGTATATTATGAAGTTGAGAAAAGGCGAGATGGGAGCGTCCGTCGATGATATTGATAATTTGGGGAACAGAAGGCTACGTACTATCGATGAGTTGGCTGGTGAAGAGTTGCGTAAGGGTTTTTTAAAATTGCGAAGAACGGTACAGGAGAGATTAAGTGTGAAAGATTCTGATCAAATGACTCCGCGTTCGTTGGTAAATTCAAAAGCAATTTTTTCAGCGATAGACTATTTTTTCAGCAGAAGTGAACTGTCGCAGGTATTGGATCAGACGAATCCTTTGGCCCAATTGACTCATGAAAGAAGATTGAGTGCTTTAGGCCCCGGGGGCTTGAATAGAAAAAGGGCTGGGTTTGAAGTCAGAGATGTTCACGTATCGCACTATGGCAGGGTTTGTCCCATTGAAACTCCTGAAGGTACAAACATAGGTTTAATTGCTTCATTGAGTATATACGCAACAACCGATGAATATGGTTTCTTAATTACTCCCTATCGCATCATTGACAAAGGAAAGCTTGTTGAAAAAATTACTTATCTTCGTGCAGATGAAGAAGAAAATAAGATAATAGCCCCTGCAGATGTGCTGATTAAGGGAAAAGAAAAGATGGAAAAAGGAAGTGTGCTATGTCGATATAATGGTGACTTCCATCAGGAGAATTTTAAAGACATAAACTACATGGATGTTTCTCCAAAACAATTGGTTGGTGTGTCCGCAAGTTTAATACCGTTCCTTGAGCATAGTGATGCAAACAGGGCACTCATGGGGTCAAATATGCAAAGACAAGCAGTCCCTTTATTAAGAACGGAACCGCCGATAATAGCAACAGGAATGGAGCGGTTTGTAGCTCAAAATTCAAGTATGACCGTACAAGCAGCTAATGCTGGCACGGTTACAATGGTAACAGCTGATGAAATTATAATCGACGACAGGGATACGTATAAACTGCGAAAATTTGTCGGTTTGAATGAAGGCACCTGTTTGAATCAAAAGCCAATAGTTGCATATGGTCAGAAAGTAAAAAAAGGAGAGGTTATAGCAGACGGGGCGGCTACGTGTAATGGTGAACTAAGTCTTGGGAAGAACGTTTTGGTTGCCTTTATGACGTGGGATGGATACAACTTTGAAGATGCTATTGTTATTAGCGAAGCGTTGCTGAAAGATGATCGATTTACTTCTATACACAGAGATGAGTTTGAAGTAGAAATCAGGGAAACCAAACTTGGAAGGGAGGAGTTCACGCGTGATATCCCAAATGTATCAGAGAAGGCATTAAGTAATCTTGATGAGAATGGGGTAATCAGAATCGGAACAAAAGTAAAGCCTGGTGATATATTGGTTGGTAAAATTGCCCCAAAGAGCCGAAGTGAATTATCCCCTGAAGAAAAGTTACTGCATGCCATTTTTGGAAGAGCAGGCGAAGATGTTAAGAACGAATCCTTGGAAGTCCCATCAGGAATGGAAGGAATAGTTATAAATACTCAAGTGTTTTCGAGAAAATCCTATTTGTCCGATGATAAAAGGCAAAAAATTTTACATGATATAAGTGAAATAGAGCTGAAATATGATGAAAATATAACTAAAGAATTTGTCAAAATGCTGAAGGCTGTAGATGAAGAAATTAAGGAACCTATGGTAGATGTCCAAACAGGTCAGGTATATGCGATTGAGCGTGGGGCACCGCTAAAGTCGATACTGATTTTAGAAGAACAATTTGACATTGAAAATATAGAATTTAGTAATAAGAAAAAAAAGGAAAAGGCCTGTGAGATAAGTAAAGAGTTTTGTGAAAAAATAGAATCCCTGAAAGACGAAAGGGATAGAAAGATTAACAACCTAAAACGAGGTGATGAACTGCCTACGGGGGTTTTAGAGCTCGCAAAGATATCGATAGCTACAAAAAGAAAATTATCGGTGGGTGACAAGATGGCTGGTAGACATGGCAATAAGGGTGTTATTTCGAAGATACTTCCTGAGGAAGATATGCCATTTTTAGCCGATGGGAGGCGGGCAGAAATGTTATTAAATCCATTGGGAGTGCCTTCAAGAATGAATGTTGGTCAAATACTGGAAACCCATTTAGGATTAGCAGCAAAAAAAATGGGATTCAGAGCGATTACCCCTATATTTGATGGCGCTACGGAAGAGGAGATTCGATCTACTTTAAAGGAATCGGACTTACCGGAGGATGGGAAATTGGTTTTGTATGACGGACGTACTGGTGAACCTTTTGAGCAGAAGGTTACGGTAGGATATATGTATATGTTAAAGCTCCATCATTTAGTAGATGAAAAAGTACATGCAAGGGCGACAGGGCCTTACTCGTTAATTACCCAGCAACCATTAGGTGGTAAAGCAAGGTTTGGCGGTCAGCGATTTGGTGAAATGGAAGTATGGGCGCTGGAGGCTTATGGTGCGGCTCATAATCTACAAGAGATGCTTACGGTAAAGAGTGACGATGTTGAGGGAAGAACAAAAATCTATGAATCGATGGTAAAGGGTGAAAATACTCTGGAGGCTGGAACTCCTGCATCATTTGAAGTGCTTGCGAATGAAATTGCTGGATTGGGTCTGAGTTTAAAGTTGGAAAAGAAAAAGACGGAAGTCCTGAAAGTGTGATTATACCATTTTATTATAATCAGTGTAAGTAAAAATAATATATAGATTTTTATAAAATCTTCTTAAAAGGTTTTTGATATGGCAGATATAATGTACGATAAAATCAACGAGTATAGTTCGGTGAAGATATCTCTTGCATCAACAGAGGACATTAGAAGCTGGTCTTACGGAGAGGTTAAGAAACCGGAAACGATTAATTATCGTACCTACCGGGCTGAAAAAGATGGCCTCTTTTGCGAACGAATTTTTGGTCCGGAAAGAAATTGGGAATGTTTTTGTGGTAAATACAAAGGAATAAAGCATAAAGGGATAATCTGTGATCGGTGTGGAGTAAAGATTACCCACTCCCGCGTTAGAAGAAAGCGCATGGGTCACATAAATTTGGCTGCACCGATTGTGCATATCTGGTTCTTTAAGGCAATGCCATCCCGTCTAGGTACTCTTCTGGGGATGAAAACGACTTCTTTGGAACGGATTATTTATTTCCAGGATTATGTTGTAATTGATCAGGGAAGTACGCCTCTGGTTGAATATCAAATGCTCAGCGAGGAAGAATTCAAGGCGAATAGGGAGAAATATGGAGAGCAATCATTTAAGGCGGGGATGGGAGCTGAGGCGATACGTGCATTGTTGCAAAAACTCGATTTGGTAACCTTGTCAAAAGAACTGCGTGAAGAGCTTAATCAAACGAAGTCCAAGCAGCGAGCAAAAGAGATAATTAAGAGATTAGAAATTGTCGAGGCTTTCAGGGATTCTGGGAATAAGCCGGAGTGGATGGTTTTGAGTGTCGTTCCGGTTATTCCTCCCGATTTAAGACCACTGGTACTCTTGGAGAGTGGAAATTTTGCAACATCAGATTTAAATGATCTTTACCGAAGGATTATTAATAGAAACAATCGTCTAAAGAAATTGATTGACTTAAACGCGCCGGAAGTAATTATAAGAAACGAAAAAAGGATGTTGCAGCAGGCTGTTGATGCCCTATTTGACAATACCAGAGGAAAACGTCCTGTGTTAGGTAGTAGTAACAGACCTTTAAAATCATTAACCGATATGATAAAGGGGAAACAGGGGCGTTTCAGAGAAAATTTGCTTGGAAAAAGGGTAGACTATTCGGCACGTTCAGTAATCGTGGTTGGACCGGAATTGAAATTGCATCAATGCGGTTTGCCTAAGAAAATAGCCCTTGAGTTGTTTCAGCCGTTCATCATACGGAGATTGAAAGAGTTGGGACTGGCAGATACGATTAAGAGTGCAAAAAAGATGTTGGGCCGTAAGGACAACGAAGTATGGGATATTCTCGAAGAAGTGGTAAAGAGACACCCGGTATTACTCAACAGAGCGCCAACTTTACATAGAATGGGAATTCAGGCTTTTGAGCCAATACTGGTTGAAGGAAACGCAATCAAATTACATCCTTTGGTTTGCCGTGGCTTCAATGCTGACTTTGATGGAGATCAGATGGCGGTTCATCTCCCTCTTTCCATTGAAGCTCAGGTTGAAGCAATGACTCTGATGTTGTCCACCAATAATATTTTTTCGCCAGCTTCTGGTGAGCCGATCATAACTCCTACCCAGGATATTGTGCTTGGTTGCTCTTACCTTACGACAAGTTTGCAGGATAGTGCTGAAGAAAAGTTAAAAATTTTTAGTGGCCCTGAAGAGGTTGTTTATGCGTTGGCATTAAAAAGCGTACATTTGCATACGAAGATTGAGTTAAGAATAAAGCGGGCAAAAATTATCAAGGACAAATTTGGAACTGAGGAACCAAAAAATGGTTTATGCAAAACAACAGTAGGGCGCGTCATATTTAACAATATACTACCTGACGGAATGCCTTTTTATAATTACACTCTCGATTTGAAAGGTATCAGTCGGATAATTCAGGATTGTTATAAACTTCTCGGGCGAGAAAAAACGATTGTTTTGTTGGATGATATTAAGGAGATAGGTTTCAAGGAATGCACAAAAGCAGGACTCTCTTTTGCTGTAACCGATGTAAAAATGCCAACGAAGAAACAGGAAATTATAGACAAGACTCAGGAAGAAATTGAGAAGATACAAAAGTTATATCGAAAGGGTATTATAACGGAAGGTGAACGATATAACCAGATCATTGATGCTTGGACATACGCTGGTGAAAGGGTTGCTGAGGAAATGCTGAATGAACTGAAGCATGATGTGCGTGAGGGAAAATCATATTTGAACCCCGTGTATTTGATGTCTTCATCAGGTGCAAGAGGTAGCTCGCAGCAGTTAAGGCAGTTGGCCGGAATGCGTGGGTTGATGGCAAAACCTTCCGGCAAGATTATAGAAGCTCCGATTAAGGCAAATTTCAGAGAAGGTTTAGGTGTGTTGGAATATTTTAGCTCCACACACGGTGCGCGAAAAGGTTTAGCGGATACGGCATTAAAGACTGCAGACTCTGGTTATTTAACGAGAAAGTTAGCTGATGTTGCCCAAAATGTGGTTATAACGGCTGATAATTGCGGCACTACCAATGGTATCACGAAGAGCGTAGTTTATCGGGGAGAAAAAGTTGAGGTGCCGCTCAGTAAGGTAATTACGGGGCGTGTCGCAAGAAACAACATTGTAGATTTGGTAAAAGACGAAGTAATTGTAAGAGAAAATGAATTGATCACGGAGGAAAAGGCAAGGAAGATAGAAGCTTTAGGATATGAGAAGATTAAAGTGCGATCTCCGCTAACCTGTGAAATGTCGTTAGGGCTTTGCATGAAATGCTATGGAATGGATTTATCGCGAGGACGGCAGGTGGAAGAAGGTATGGCGGTGGGGATTATTGCAGCTCAGTCAATTGGTGAGCCCGGGACGCAGCTTACCATGAAAACATTTCATATCGGGGGAACTGCAACTCGTTCCGTGGAAGAGTCTGAGATAAAAGCTAAACGTGGGGGAAGCGTAAAATATAATAATTTGACGGTGGTGAAAAATCCTCAGGGGAAGAATGTTGCCATTAATGCAAATGGAGAAATCTTGCTCATTGATTCTAAGGGGAGACAAATTGATAAGCATACCATTGTACTTGGGGCGGAGGTGTTAGTTCGCGAAAATGATACTGTTGTTGCTCACCAGGTATTGTCGAGATGGGACCCTCATATGATACCAATATTGACAGAAATGGCTGGTAAAATTCGTTTTGAAGACATTGTAATTGGTAAAACGATGAGACAGGAGTCTGACATTTCTACGGGGGTGAAGCGGAAAGTAATCATGGAGCATAAAGGGGATTTGCACCCTCAGATCATTATCGAAGATGAGACGGGGAAAATTTTGGGACTCTATCCAATTCCGGAAAAAGCACACATTGAAGTGGAGGAAGGTGATGGTGTTACTGCCGGTACGCTGCTCGCTAAAACACCAAGAGAAATTTCAAGAACTGAAGATATTACTGGAGGATTGCCCAGAGTCGCTGAAATATTTGAGGCAAGAAAACCTAAAGAACCGGCAGTAATGAGCGAAATAGATGGTACCGTGGAAGTGGGTGAAAAAAGGAGAGGAAAACGTACCATACTGGTCAAAAGTGAAACGGGAATGGAAATAGAGCATCTTGTTCCGAGAGGGAAACATTTAAAGGTACATAGAGGAGACCGCATTAAGGCTGGAAATCCGTTGGTGGAGGGGCCTCTTATTCTGCAAGACATTTTAAGAATAAGCGGAGAGGAAGAGTTGCAAACATATATGTTGAAAGAAGTCCAGAATGTCTATCGTTCACAGAATGTACCCATTGATGACAAACATATAGAAATCATTATAGCGCAAATGCTCAGAAAAGTAAAGGTGGACGATGTGGGTGACACGAGCTTGTTGCCAGGACAAATTATTGATAAATTTAGATTTAAAGAAGAAAATAAAAAGATTATAGAAAAAGGTGGGAAACCTGCAACTGCAAAGCCTTTATTGATGGGTATTACAAAGGCATCTTTGCAATCGGATAGCTTCATATCTGCAGCTTCGTTTCAGGAAACAACGAAAGTGTTAACCAGAGCTGCACTTGAAGGTAAGGTTGACGGCCTAGTTGGATTAAAGGAAAATGTTATACTTGGACATCTCGTACCGGCCGGAACGGGTTATAAAACTTATTGTTCGCTTTCCGCCGTGCCGGTGGAAGTACCTGCTCCTGAAGAAGGAGAAAAATATGAAGAGAAAGAAATTGTTCCGTCAATATAGTGCTGAGTGGGAGGATATATGCCGACGATAAATCAATTGATCAGAAATGGAAGAAAGAAAGTTGAAAATAAGAGTAAGAGCCCTGATTTGCAAAAGTGCTCTCATAAAAAGGGAGTCTGTCTTCAGGTGATGACAAGAACGCCCAAAAAACCAAATTCTGCATTGCGAAAAGTAGCCAGAGTCAGGCTATCAAACGGGCGGGAAATAACTGCCTATATTCCCGGCGAGGGACATAATTTGCAAGAGCATTCTATTGTATTGGTAAGGGGGGGGCGTGTTCGTGACCTTCCTGGCGTTAAATATCATATCATCCGTGGGACGTTAGATTGCGCAGGTGTTGACGGTAGGCGACGGTCTCGGTCTAAATATGGGACAAAGACGCCCAAATAAGTTTTCATCAAGGAGAAAGTAACGTATGGCGCTTGCATATAGAAGTACAGAGGTATATTTACTACCAGATGTAAAGTATAAAAGTAAAATGGTCTCTAAATTTATTAATTCTCTTATGAGAAAAGGTAAAAAAAGCGTTGCCGAAAAAGTGTTCTATGGGGCAATGATAGTGATTGAAAAAAAGATTACCGATGTTGAACCATTGGAAATATTCGAAACTGCAGTGAATAATGTAAAGCCATTAGTGGAAGTTCGTTCAAAACGTGTGGGTGGAGCAACCTATCAGGTACCGGTAGAAGTGCCAAAACAAAGACAGCAATCGCTTGCCCTCCGTTGGATTATCGACGCTGCAAAAGGAAAAAAAGGCCGTCCTATGTTTCAACGATTGGCAGATGAATTGTTAGATGCATATAAAAAACAAGGATTGGCAATAACGCAAAGAGAAAATACGCACAAAATGGCTGAAGCCAATAAGGCCTTTGCACATTTTGCTTGGTCAAAATTTTAGTGATTAGCACAGGAAGTGTAATTTATGAATATTGAAAAAATGAGAAATTTTGGCATCGCCGCACATATCGATGCCGGTAAAACAACAACTTCGGAACGCATTCTTTATTATACAGGTAAATCATACAAAATGGGTGAAGTCCACGAAGGTACCGCAACAATGGACTGGATGGAAGAGGAACAGAAACGCGGGATTACGATTACTGCAGCGGCAACTACCTGTTCGTGGAATGATTATCATATTAATTTAATAGACACACCAGGCCACGTGGATTTTACTATAGAAGTTGAACGATCACTTCGTGTTCTTGATGGGGCTATTTGTGTTTTTTGCGGGGTAGGCGGGGTTGAAGCCCAGTCAGAGACAGTTTGGCGTCAAGCCGACAGATACGATGTGCCACGAATTTGTTTTGTGAATAAAATGGACCGTGTTGGTGCGGATTTTGATAAAGTGGTTGGTGAGATTAACGAGCGGTTGGGAATGAAAGCAATTCCCATTCAATTGCCTTTAGGAAGAGAGCAAGGCTTCAAGGGTGTTATTGATTTGGTAAATATGAAGGCCATGGTCTATTCAGATGATGTTGATAAACTGGGAGTGAATTTTTCTGTTGAAGAAATTCCGGAAGAATATAAGGATAAAGCTGTTGCACAACGCGAGAAAATGATTGAGGGATTGGCAGAACAAATTGACTGGTTAACGGAAAAATTTTTAAATGGCGAAACGATAACGAATGAAGAAATTAAAAAAGCCATCAGGGAAGGAACGATCAGTTTGAAGTTTGTACCAGTTATGTGTGGCTCTGCTTTTAAGAAAAAAGGGATCCAACCGCTTCTGGATGCTGTTTGCGAATATCTACCGTCTCCGCTTGATCGGAAATCAATTGTTGGTACGAATCCTGATACGGACGAAGAAATATCAAGAAAACCACTTCCTGCAGAACCCTTTAGTGCCCTAGCTTTTAAGATCGCATCCGATAAACATGGTGATTTGACATTTATCCGGGTTTATTCGGGAAAGATAAATGCCGGTGCACGGGTAATAAATTCTGGTAAAGATAAGAAGGAATTGATCAGTCGTATTTATAAAATGCATGCAAATACCAGAGAACAGGTAGAGATGCTTTCAGCAGGTGACATCGGGGCGGTAATTGGCTTAAAGTATACGGTTACTGGTGATACCCTGTGTGATGCAGACAATCCGATCGTTCTTGAAAAAATCGAGTTTCCAGATACGGTGATTTCCATGGCAATTGAACCAAAAACGGATGCAGAAAAAGAAAAACTGGGGGTTGTTTTGTCAAAGCTAGCAAAAGAAGATCCAACATTCAAAGTTCGTATGGATCAAGAGACTGGACAAATGATCATTTCCGGAATGGGAGAATTGCATTTGGAAGTAATTAAAAACAGAATGCTTAGTGAATATAAGGTGGACGCTAATGTAGGGGCACCAAAAGTATCGTATCGAGAAACTATTGGGAAGAAGGTTGAGGTTGAGGGTAAATTCATACAGCAGACAGGGGGGCACGGGCAGTATGGGCATGTTTGGATTACCTTGGAACCTTTTAAGGGCGAAGAAGCGGTGGAATTTGAAGACGCAATTGTAGGAGGGAAAATCCCTAAGCAATATATACGATCAGTGGAAAAGGGAATCAGGGAGACTGCTGCAACTGGTGTAGCTGGCGGCTATCCATTAATAGATATTAAAGTTACCTTGACAGACGGTTCGACGCATCCGGTAGACTCGTCTGATTTAGCATTTTATACCGCTGCCAGTATTGCGTTGCGAAAAGGAGTGGAAATGGCAAAATCGATATTGTTGGAACCAATCATGTCATTGGAAATTGCCGTTCCCGAGCAGTATATGGGAGACGTTATAAGCGAGATCCACAGTCGCAGGGCTAGTATAAATGAGATGGGCTCACGAGGGAATTTAAGAATTATCAAGGGTGATGTTCCTCTTGCGGAAATGTTTGGGTACTCGACCGTGTTACGGTCTATTACGCAGGGTAGAGGTACGTTTACTATGGAACCATTAGAATACAGACCAGCGCCTGCTAAGGTATTCAGTAGTGTAGCATAATGCATTTTCAAAACAATCGGAGGTTTAAACGATGGGTAAAGAGGTATTTAAGCGAACGAAGCCGCATGTGAACGTAGGGACGATAGGGCATGTGGATCATGGGAAGACGACGTTGACAGCGGTGATCACGCATGTATTGGCGAAGCAGGGGTTAGCGAAGGAGAGGCCGTACGATTCGATCGACAAGGCGCCGGAGGAGAGGGAGCGGGGAATAACTATAGCGATATCCCATGTGGAGTATGAGACGCAGAAGAGGCATTATGCGCATGTGGATTGTCCTGGTCATGCGGATTATGTGAAGAACATGATAACGGGGGCGGCGCAGATGGATGGTGCGATATTGGTGGTGAGTGCGCCAGATGGGCCGATGCCACAGACGCGGGAGCATATACTTTTGGCAAGGCAGGTTGGGGTGCCGCGGATTGTGGTATTCATGAACAAGGTGGATATGCTGGAGGATAAGGAGTTGCTGGATTTGGTGGAGTTGGAGGTACGGGAGTTGTTGAGTAAGTATAATTTTCCTGGGGATGAGATCCCTGTGGTAAGGGGTTCTGCGCTCAAGGCGAATGAGTGTGGGTGTGGAAGTGCGTCGTGCGCGAATTGTGGTCCGGTGTTGAAGCTGATGGATGCGGTGGATGCGTATATCCCTGATCCTGTGAGAGAGATAGACAAGCCGTTTTTGATGTCTGTGGAAGATGTATTTAGTATTAAGGGTCGTGGGACGGTAGGAACTGGTAGGGTGGAGAGGGGTCGTGTGAAAGTTGGGGATGAGGTGGAGATAGTGGGGATCAAGCCCGATGTGAAGAAGTCGATAGTGACAGGGGTTGAGATGTTTAACAAGACGTTGGATGAGGGGCAGGCTGGTGACAATTTAGGGGTATTGCTGAGAGGTGTGGAGAAGGAGGATTTGGAGCGTGGTCAGGTGTTGTCGAAGCCTGGGAGTATAACGCCGCATAAGAAGTATGAGGCAGAAGCGTATATTTTGACGAAGGAAGAGGGGGGAAGGCACACGCCGTTCTTTAACGGGTACCGGCCGCAGTTTTATTTTAGAACAACGGATGTGACGGGAGTGGTGAGTTTGACGGGGGGTGCTGAGATGGTGATGCCTGGAGACAATGTGAAGGTAAATGTGGAGTTGTTGACGGCGGTGGCGATGGATGAGGGGCTGCGGTTTGCCATTCGGGAAGGTGGAAAGACTGTCGGCGCAGGTGTCGTTACTAAAATTATTGAATAAATATCTTTTTGATGTTGACTTTGGTAAATTGCGTGATAACATAGTACTTTTTTGTAATTTGGTTTTATTGTTTTGTTTATCGGAGTGTTATAGTGCTGGATCAGAAAATAAGAATTCGCATGGAAGCATATGATCATAGAATATTAGATCAATCATCTTTGGAGGTCGTGGAAACAGCAAAGCGCACTGGCGCAAAGGTATTTGGCCCTGTTCCTTTGCCCACGCGTATTGAACGATATACGGTGCTGAGATCGCCACATGTTGATAAAAAATCCAGAGAACAGTTTGAAATTCGTACACATAAAAGATTAATCGATATTTTCGAGCCCACGGCAAAAACAATGGATGCGCTGAATAAAATAAACATGCCGGCTGGTATTGAGATTAAGATAAAAGCATAAATTTAACAGGTTGAGGTGGATAAGAATGCTACACGGTTTTCTTGGTAAGAAAATAGGTATGACGCAGATCTATACAGACGAAGGTAAGTTGCTACCGGTTACCCTGATTCAGGCTGGGCCATGCAGTGTAATACAAATTAAAACGCTCGAAAATGACGGATACTCTGCGATTCAAATAGGATTCGATGATAAAAAAAAGAAAAGTGCGACAAGGCCAGAGATCGGGCATGTATCGAAATTATCTTTAGAACCAAAAAGATTTATTCGTGAAATAAAACCTGAGTTGGGTGCGGAGCTTAAAATAGGACAAAGCATTACGGTGGATATATTTCAAGACGTTAAAATGGTTGATGTGATTGGCGTGACGAAAGGAAAGGGATATGCCGGCGTTATGAAAAGATGGAATTTTAAGGGTGGTCTTAATACTCATGGATCGACAAGACATCGTCCGCCAGGTTCAATCGGTTCTAATACCGATCCGGGAAGAGTGATGCGAGGAAAGAAAATGGCAGGAAGGCTTGGTGGAGAACGTGTAACGATAAAAAATATTGATGTGGTTAAAATAGATGCTAATAGAAGTCTATTGTTTCTTAAAGGTGCTGTACCTGGACATAAAGGAAGTTATCTTATATTAAATAAGGCAAGAGTGGAGAAGGTCAGTAAATAAAAATCATGGAAATACCGGTATATAGTAAACAGGGAGAAAAGATTGATTGTGTACAACTCGACAAAAAAAAATTTGGTACACCTATTCGTACGACGTTGTTGCGCGATGCCATCATAATGTACGAAGCAAATAAGAGACAAGGAAACGCATCGACAAAAACAAAGGCTGAGGTAGCGGGCGGAGGTAAGAAACCGTGGGTTCAAAAACATACTGGTAGGGCAAGGGCAGGCAGTATTCGTTCTCCTCTTTGGAAGGGTGGCGGGATTGTGTTCGGCCCTAAACCGCGGGATTATTCTTTTACAATTACAAAAAAGGCAAAGAAGTCTGCGCTATATTCTGCTATAGCAGTACGTGCGCGGGATAATGAACTGATTGTGGTGGATGATTTCAAGTTGGTTGTGCCGAAGACTAAAGAAATGGCTACTACATTAAAAGCTCTTGGTATCTATGGTACAAGTTGTTTAATTGTTATACCGCAAGCGAATGAAGTGATTTGGAAATCGGCTCGGAATATTCCTTATGTAAAAGTTATGACGAGTTCAGCCTTGAATGCATATGAAGTTCTTAAGCCGAAAAAAATACTGATAATGCGTGATGCTTTAGATAAAATACAATAGGAGTTTACTTACGAAAATGGATGCATATCATATTATTAAAAGGCCTTTACGCACTGAAAAGAGTGTTGCAGATGGTGAGGCGACAAATTCTTATCATTTTGAAGTCGATTTAAAGGCAAATAAAATTCAGATAAAGCATGCAATCGAAATTTTTTTTAATGTTAAGGTTGAAGATGTAAGAACCTTAATTAAAAAAGGCAAGCAAAGAAGGGTGAGATTTAAAATTGGGCGAACAAAAAATTATAAGAAAGCTATCGTCACTCTAAAGGAAGGGAATAGTATAGATCTTGGCTATTAGTGACCGGCTAAATTCAAATAAAAGGAATTGATGTTTATGGGTATTATTTATTATAAGCCAGTAACAGCGGGTAGACGGTTTGCGAGTGTTTCTGATTTTTCAGAAATTACCAAAGCAAGGCCAGAAAAATCATTATTAGAACAAAAAAAAAAGACAGGCGGTAGAAACACCGAAGGCAAAATAACGGCAGCGCATATTGGCGGTGGAAGTAGGCGTCATTACAGAATAATCGATTTTAAACGAAAAAAAGATAATATTCCTGCAAAAGTCGCAGGTATTGAATATGATCCTAACAGGTCTGCACGCATTGCTCTTTTGCATTATTCAGATGGTGAAAAACGATACATACTTGCGCCGGATAATTTACGTGTCGGGCAGACATTAATGTCAGGTGAGAAAGTCGAGCCAGAAGTTGGCAATTGTATGCCTCTCAAAAATATCCCTTTAGGTTTGGAAATTCATAACATAGAAATGCGCATTGGGCAGGGAGGGCAGTTGGTTCGTTCTGCTGGCGGAACGGCAAAGCTGATGGCTAAGGAAGGAAATTACGCACACATTGTGCTCCCATCCGGAGAAGTGAGAAAAGTTTTTTTCGGCTGCCGAGCTACGATAGGAAAGATTGGAAATGTTGAGCATTTAAATATTCGTTTGGGAAAAGCTGGTAGAAAGAGATGGAAAGGAAGAAGGCCTCATGTGAGAGGGGTTGCTCAAAATCCGGTATCGCATCCGTTGGGTGGCGGAGAAGGTAGGAGTGGTGGCGGAAGACATCCGTGTTCCAAAACGGGATTATTGGCAAAAGGCGGGAAGACAAGAAAAAAGAAGGCGTTGAGTAATAAGTTTATTATTCGGAGAAGAAGAATAGGTGCAAGGGGTAATCTCTAATGGTTAAATTTACGCTACTTTGCAGGAGATGATATGAGTCGTTCAGTTAAAAAAGGGCCGTATCTTGATGAAAAATTAATGAAAAAGGTGCTCAGACAGAAAGAATCCGGTAGCAGTGAACCGTTAAAGACATGGTCGAGAAGTTGCACGATTGCACCGGAATTTGTATCTCATACATTTATGATTCACAACGGTAAAATTTTTCAGAAACTATTTGTTACCGATGACATGGTAGGTCACAAACTTGGTGAATTTGCACAAACAAGAATTTTCAGGGCGCATGGTGGTGTGAAGAAAAAAGAAACTCCTCATGGGTAATGCGTTGGTGTTGATTCTTATTTAAATGTCGCAAGGAAAGGTCTTCTAATAATGGAATTCAGATCAAGCTATAGATATGCAAGGATTTCTCCCAGAAAAGCAAGGTATGTAATCGATCTTGTCCGCGGGAAATCTGTAAACGATGCATTAAGGATTTTGCGAATAACGCATAAACGATCGTCCTATATGATTGACAAAGTAATAAGGGCTGCAATAGCTGCTGCTAATGAGAGTTTAGATGTTGACATTGATTCACTTTATGTGGCGCAGGCTCTTATCGATGCCGGACCGACAAGAAAAGGGCAACGCCCACGACCTCGTGGTATGTCAGCGAGAATATTAAAACGTACCAGTCATATCACGGTCGTATTATCTGAAAAAAAGAACACTCATATTATGGAATAAGTAAGGAGACGAGATGGGTCAAAAAGTTAGCCCAATTGGTTTACGCTTAGGAATTACTCAAGGGTGGAAATCCCTTTGGTATGCAGAAAAAAAAGATTTTGGCACTTTACTTGTCGAAGACCAAAAGATACGAAAAATTATTAAAAAAAGTTATGGATTTGCTGGTATTCCATGTATAGCAATCGAAAGAACTCGGCAGGATGCAAAAGTAACCCTGCACACAGCGCGTCCTGGCTTGATTATTGGCAGGAAAGGTGCAGAGGTTGATAAACTGAAAGAAGAAATACAGAAATTAATAGGACGTGAAGTTGTCATAAAAATAAAAGAAATAACAAAACCTGAGCTGTATGCTCAGCTGGTTGCGGAGAATATAGCAGAACAATTAGAAAAACGGGCAGCATTTAGGAGGACGATGAAAAAGGCAATGGATGCGTCAGTAGATGCTGGTGCAAGAGGAATAAAAATGCAGGTTGCAGGCAGGTTGGGAGGGGCAGAAATTGCCAGAACTGAAAAAATGTCCTTTGGAAGTGTTCCGTTACATACGTTGCGGGCAGATGTTGATTATGGTTTTGCCGAAGCAAAAACCACATACGGAGTCATTGGAGTGAAGGTGTGGATTTATAAAGGTTTGGTAAGTTCCGAGAAGGAGAAAAGACATGCGCCTGATGCCAAAGAGGGTGAAGTACAGGAAGTCGCAAAGGCAGAAAATTAAAGGGAATGCTACTAGGTGTAATACGGTTGCTTTTGGGGAGTTTGGTTTACAATCTCTGGAGCCAGGTTGGATAACTGCACAACAGCTCGAGGCAGGTAGGGTATCCGCATCGCAGTCTCTTCTAAGAGAGAGTAAATTGACGATAAGAGTATTTCCACATAAATCTGTTTCGTCGAAACCAATAGAAACCCGTATGGGTAAAGGAAAAGGTGAACCTGAATTTTGGGTTGCCGTTGTAAAGCCTGGTACAATGCTGTATGAAATAAGCGGGATAAATGAAGAGATGGCAAGACAAACGTTTAACAGGATAGCTCATAAAATGCCTATTAAAGTAAGGCTTGTTCAAAGGAGAAGAGTACTTTGAAAGTTGATGAAATGAGAAGCAAGTCTAGGCAGGAGCTTATGAATGAAATTGATGCTAGCAGGCGTGAATTGTTAAACATACAGTTTCAATGGTTGTCTGGTGAAACAAGGGACTCTGCCCAAAGAAAGGAAATCAAAAAAAATATTGCACGATTGAATACGGTACTTAGAGAGATGACATTGGGTATTAATTCCATATCGCAGGTTCAAGGAGCCGATAAGAGATGAGGTCAGGAAATGTACGGGGCAGGAGAAAAAGGGTAATAGGAATGGTAATTGGTGATAAGATGCAGAAAACAATCGTTGTAGAAGTAGCGTGTCTTATAAAGCATGCGAAATATGGTAAATATATAAAAAGGTCTACCATATACAAAACCCATGACGAGAACAAACAGGCGCGAGTTGGTGATAAAGTAGAAATTATCGAAACTAGGCCGCTGAGTAAAACAAAAACTACACAATTGGTTCGCATCATCGAAAAAGCTAAACGTTAAAAAGAAGTGGAGTTTCAGAATGATAATGGAACAAACAAAGCTTGAGATTGCTGATAATAGTGGTGCCAAAAGGGCTACGTGTATTAAGGTACTTGGCGGGACAAGCCGAAAGTACGCAACAGTTGGTGACGTAATTGTTGCAGCGGTTAAGAAGGCAATTCCTGAAGGGGTTGTAAAAAAGGGCGAAGTCGTGAAAGGTGTTGTTGTCAGAACTAAAAAGAACATTCGCAGAGATGATGGGTCGTATTTGAAATTTGATAAGAATGCCATAGTTATCATTGACAATGATGGTAATCCTAAAGGAACCCGTATTTTTGGTGCTGTTGCTAGAGAACTTAGACAAAAAAATTTTATGAAGATTATATCTCTGGCTGCTGAAGTAGTGTAAACCGATTAAGGATAGAAAATGTAATAACAAATTTCTGGAGAGAATTATGCACGTTCGCATGAATGATTTTGTTGCGGTAATGGCTGGTAACGAAGCTGGCAAAACGGGGAAAATAATAAAAATATTAACGGATAAAAAACGGGTAATGATAAAAGGAGTAAATTTAGTTTATAAACATACAAAACCAAGTCAAGTGAATCCGCAAGGAGGAAGAATACAAAAAGAAGCCTCAATAGCTATCTCAAACGTGCTGCCGGTGTGTCAGAATAAAAATTGTAAAAAAAACAATAAGGGAGTGCGAACAAAGAAAAAAATACTGGAAAATGGTGTAAAGTTTCGTACGTGTGCATATTGTGGTGCAGAAATTATAACGGCTGAATGAAGTTTTAGGATTTAAAATATATGACGAGATTGATAGAAAAATATAGACAACAAGTGGTACCTCAACTCATTGAAAAATTTCAGTATAAAAACAAAATATCTGTACCGAAAATTCAAAAGATAGTTGTTAATATGGGGGTGGGTAGAGCTACAGAAAATAAAAAACTTATCGAAGAAGCGACAAAACATCTTACGATTATTACCGGTCAGAAGCCTCTTATCACAAAAGCGAAAAAGGCTGTTTCCGGTTTCAAACTTAGAAAAGATCAGGCTATCGGATGTAAGGTAACGCTTCGTGGCAGAAGAATGTATGAATTTTTAGATCGTTTAATTAGTATTGTATTACCAAGAATCAGAGATTTTCGTGGACTATCATTAAAATCGTTTGATGGACGTGGTAACTATACAGTTGGACTCACAGAGCAGATTGTATTTCCTGAAATAACAATTGAATCTGTTGAATTTGTTCAGGGGATGGATGTTACCATAGTTATTACTGGCAATTCGAATGAACAATCTTGCGCACTATTGAAATTATTGGGGATGCCTTTTAAGGCAGAATAGGGAGTATGAATGGCAAGAAAATGTCTAATTGAAAAGTCAAAAAAAGAGCCAAAATTTAAAACGAGACAATATAACAGATGTAAGTTATGTGGACGACGCAGGGCGTATTTTCGCAGATTTCAGATCTGCAGACTTTGCTTTAGAAAACTCGCCTCAAAGGGGGAGATTCCTGGAGTAAAGAAAGCCAGTTGGTAGAATAAATTTTGATACTGATAAGAATGAAAAGATCTCTACACAGTAAAGGAAAAGAATAATGAGTATGACAGATCCTATCTCTGATATGTTTACGCGAATCAGAAATGCAAATGCAATTAAACGCGAAAGCGTAGACATCCCTTTATCAAAAATGAAGTTGTCTGTTTTAAAAATATTAAGAGAAGAGGGCTTTATCAAAGAATTTAAAGAGGTGCCAAACGAAGGTGAGGGAAGTCTTGTTAGGGTTTATCTTAAGTATGGTCCGTTAAAGCAACAGATTATAAATAAAATTGAGCGCGTGAGTAAATCGAGCCGGAGGATTTACAAAAAAACGGACGAAATAGGCAAGATTTGTGGAGGGATCGGTGTTGCGATTTACTCTACTTCAAAAGGTGTTGTAGGTGATAAGGAATGCAGGAAGCTTAACATCGGTGGTGAACTTATTGGTATAGTATCGTAATTAGCTCTGTAAAAATTGAGGTATAAAGTATGTCGAGGATTGGAAAACAACCTGTTAAAGTACCAAACGAGGCAAAAGTTTCTTTAGCAGCGAACACGATCAATCTTGAAGGACCAAAAGGAAAGTTGAGTCATTCATATCATCCTGATATTAAAATTGAGTATGATCAACAAAACAGACAAATTGCAGTGAAAAGATCCTTAGATGAAAAATATCAAAAGGCCTTGCATGGTTTAACCCGCGCACTGATTGCAAATATGGTAGTGGGTGTTACCAAGGGGTTTTCTAAAAATCTGGAAATTGTTGGTCTCGGATACAATGCTAAAGTCCAGGGTAAAGAGCTGCTGTTATCACTTGGATATACCCATCCGGTCCACTTGGCAATTCCGCAAGGAATTAAAGTTGACATTACGAATCCTACAAACCCTGCAAAGCTTACGGTTTCTGGTGCAGATAAACAAATGGTCGGACAATTTTCTGCGGTGATAAGAGGCAAAAAACCACCGGAGCCATACAAAGGGATGGGGATCAAATATGAGCGTGAAGTTATCAGAAGAAAGGCCGGAAAGGCATTCACGTCAGGTGCAGCGTAGCTATTTTAAGGAGGTTCATTATGAATAATATTAAAGAAAAATTACGTAAAAGAACGAGGCGTCATCTTAGACTCAGAATGAAAGTATTTGGTACAACGGAGCGGCCTCGTTTAAGTGTTTGTAAAACATTAAAAAATATTTATTGTCAAATCATAAATGATATGGAAGGGCGAACGCTGGCGGCCGCATCTACACAATCTCCTGACATCCGAGCACAGATTCCTTATGGGGGAAATGTGAAAGCTGCCGAAATCGTAGGAAAAAAAATTGCGGAAGAGGCGAAGAAAAAAGGCATTACTAAAGTTGTATTTGATAAGGGTGGATCTAAATATCACGGCAGGATAAAGGCCTTAGCAGAAAGTGCAAGAAAGCATAGTTTGAGTTTTTAAAAAGCTGATTCATACAAGGAGATTGATTTGGCGCGTTTGGAAGAACCAAAGAACTTGGAAGAAACTGTTGTAAGGATTAACCGGTGTACCACGGTAACAAAGGGCGGGAAATCGATGAGTTTTAGTGCTCTTGTGGTTGTTGGTGATAAAAAGGGGAGTGTTGGGATTGGATTTGGAAAAGCGAGAGAAGTGCCTAATGCTGTAAACAAAGCAGTTAAAGAGGCAAAAAAACAAATGGTCAAAATCCCATTAAGAGGTGATACGATACCTCATGTAATCTGGGGAAGGTTTAAGTCGGCAAATGTATTTTTAAAACCGGCATCGCCAGGTACAGGTATAAAGGCAGGGGCTTCAGCGCGGGCAGTTCTCGAATCTGTAGGAATAAAGAATATCCTGTCAAAATGTTATGGAAAAAGAAATCCCCTCAATGTGGTCAAGGCAACTTTGATGGGATTAAAAGCCTTACGAACAAAGGAAGAAGTCGGAGTGCTGAGGGGGGTGAAGATAGAATGAATTTTATGGATATAAAGGCTTTGCCTTTTGAAAGAAAACGGAGAAAAAGGGTTGGGCGAGGAAGAGGGTCTGGTATGGGAAAAACGTCGTGCAGGGGGGGGAAAGGAGCTACGGCACGATCGGGTAATGAGACAAAAATTCAGTTCGAAGGAGGGCAGACACCGCTCTTTCGTCGTCTTCCAAAACGAGGATTCAATAATCCTTTCAAAAAAAATTATGCGATAGTCAACATAAAAGATATTTCGCATTTTGATAAAGGAACAACGGTAAATGCAGAAAAATTAAAGGATGCTGGAATAATTAAAAAGATATTAGATGGTATAAAAGTGCTTGGTGATGGTGAAATAAAAAATCCATTGACCGTAATAGCGCATAAATTTAGTAAAGTTGCAAAGGAAAAGATTCTGACCGCTGGAGGAGAAGCAAAGACTGTGCTATGATAGAACAATTTGGCAATATTTTTCGAATACCGGAATTACGCAAGAAAGTGCTTATAACTCTCGGACTTATCGCTTTGTGTCGTGTTGGTGTTTATATACCAATTCCAGGAATTGATACTACGGTATTAAAATCATACTTTCATCAGTTTACCCAAACAGGTGTTGGCCAGTTATTGGGACTTGTCGATATGTTTGCTGGAGGTGCCCTGACTTCAGGAGCGATATTTGGTCTTGGGGTTATGCCATATATCAGTGCTTCCATTATTTTTCAGCTATTGGTTGGTGTCGTGCCCTACTTGGAGAGACTGCAGAAAGAGGGTGAGGTCGGAAGAAAAAAAATTAATCAATATACCAGGCTGGCTACAGTTGGGCTATGCCTTTTTCAGGCATTTGTGATGACCAGAACTCTGTATACCGTTGAGTTTAACGGAATGCCTGTCATTCCTGTCTACATTCAGGGGATCGGTTTTCAGATGATGGCTGCGCTTCTTTTAACAACTGGTACAATGACGCTTATGTGGATCGGAGAGCAAATCGAAGAGCACGGTATCGGAAGTGGGATTTCAATTGTAATTATGGTTGGTATTATAGATCGTTTACCGTGGGCTTTTTCTCAAGTAATGCAAAGTTTCACCTTTTCTGTTACTCCGGCTGAACATCAAATCGGAATAGTTAAATTAATCATACTTTTAGGTATGTTTCTTACCATAGTTGGCGGGGTTGTATACATTACGCAGGGGCAAAGACGAATACCGGTCCAGCAGGCTAAACATACGCGCGGTAGAAAAGTGTATGGTGGGCAAAGGCATTTTTTACCTCTTCGTGTGAATCAGGCAGGTGTGATGCCCATCATATTTGCGCAATCCTTGTTGATTTTTCCAGCGGCTATTATGCAGGGAATACAAGTGAGATTAGAGCCTGGTAGTTTATCCTATTGGATTACTTCCCGTCTTTCAGATGTTTTGCAAGGTGGTGTTGTTTATGTTATACTTTACGTATTGCTTATAACGTTTTTTTTTTATTTTTGGACAGCAATACAGTTTAATCCTAAAGAAATGTCGAATAACATGAAAGACTACGGAAGTTTTATTCCAGGAATACGGCCTGGACATAGAACGGCAGAATATTTGGAAGGTATAATGGGAAAAATTACTTTGGCTGGAGCAGCTTTCTTGGCTCTGATTGCAATTTTGCCAAAACTTGTGGCAGGCGGCTTTGAACTTAATCGGGCTATAGCTGGTTTTTATGGTGGTACCGGTTTACTAATTATTGTGGGTGTGGCATTGGATATGGTACAAAGAATAGAATCTCATATGATTATGAGGCAATATAGTGGTTTCCTGAATGGTGGAAGTAGGATTAGAGGAAGAATGGGATGAGGATTGTTTTTCTTGGTCCCCCAGGCGCTGGGAAAGGTACACAGGCTGAAACCCTGAGCAGAGAAAAAAAACTGTCACATATTTCTTCAGGAAATCTTTTAAGAGAGGCTGTTGAAAATGGCACTGAAACTGGTAGAAAGGCCCAACAGCACATAAATAAAGGGCAATTAGTTCCTGATAAAATTGTAGTTGACATTATCCGGGAGCGCATTGTGAAGAACGATTGTAAAAACGGTTTTATTCTGGACGGTTTTCCTAGAACCCTTTCCCAAGCAATCGTTTTGGATGAGATGTTAAAGAATCTTGGTAATAAATTGGATATGGTCTTTTATTTCGCTATTTCTAAAGAAAGCATAGTCCTTAGATTATCAGGGAGAAGAATCTGTGCTACCTGTGGTGCGAATTATCATATAAAATACGTTCCTTCTTTGGAAGACGGGATTTGTGATAAATGCGGTGGAAAGTTATATCAACGTACAGATGATAAGCTTGAAACAGTATTAGAGAGGATAAAAGTCTACCATGAACAGACGGAAGATTTGATTAATTATTATAAAAAGAATGGAATATTAAAAGAGATTGAATCAGAATCAAACGTTGAATCAATAACAGAAAATATTTTGAAAGTCATCGATAATGCTTCTAAAAGTGCATCTTTCGTTAATCTCGGGGTAGTGTAATTGATAGTTCTGAAATCCCCCCGTGAAATTGAGTTGATGAGAATTGCGGGAAAGATTACAGCAGAAGCCCTCAGATTGGCTAAAGAAATAGCTAAGGAAGATATAACAACAGATTATCTTAATACAGAAATTGAAAAATACATTTTAAGCAAAGGTGGCATACCAATATTTAAGGGCTACCGTGGATTTCCAAAGAGTATTTGTACATCAGTAAATGAGGAGGTTGTACATGGTATACCGGGACAGAGACGATTAAAAAACGGAGACATACTAAGCATCGATATAGGCGTTGGTTATAGGAAGTATGTAGCGGATGCTGCAGTGACCATACCGATAGGCCCTGTTAGTAGCGAAGCAAGACAACTAATTGATGTTTGTGAGAAATCACTTCATTTGGCAATCAAGGTTATAAAGCCAAATAAAAAGCTTTCCCTGATTTCAAAGACTATTCAAGACTATGTGGAAGGGAATGGCTATTCTGTTGTGAGGAATTATACGGGACACGGAATTGGCAGATGCATGCATGAGGACCCACAAGTACCAAATTTTGTGAGCAAAGCTTTGTTGGAAGCAGACGAAGTTCTTGCACAGGGGATGACTATTGCAATAGAACCCATGATTTGTTTGGGTAGATGTGACACAGAGGTGTTAAGCAATAAATGGACAGTAGTAACGAAAGATAGGAAATTATCTGCGCATTTTGAGCATACCATTGTAGTAACTGACGATAACGCAGATATTTTAACTTTTTAATAAATTTTTAGTTTTTAATTGTATATGTCAAAAGAAGAGCCTATTCGCATAGAAGCAACAGTAAGAGAGGCACTTCCCAACGCTATGTTCTGGGTGGAATTACAGAATGGACATAAAGTGTTGGCGCATGTTTCAGGAAAAATGAGAATGCATTTTATCAAGATATTGCCAGGTGATAAGGTGACGATTGAAATGTCACCTTATGATCTTGATAAAGGTAGAATTATTTATAGGCAAGTTTAAGATAAATTTAGTTGGTCTAAAAGAGGCGTTATTATGAAAGTAAGGGCTTCCGTAAAACGTATTTGTGAGAATTGTAAGATTGTGAGAAGGAAAAATGTTGTTCGCGTAATTTGTGTAAACCCCCGTCACAAACAGCGACAGGGGTAATTGATTTGTATAACATGAGAAAGGAATAAGTAAATGCCGAGAATTGCCGGAATTGACATTCCCTCAGAGAAAAGAATTGTTGTTGCGCTTACCTATGCATATGGTATTGGAAAGGCTTTATCGCTGAATATATTAAAAGAGCTGAATATCGACGAAAACATACGTGCAAAAAATCTGCATGAGGATCAATTGAGCATGTTGAATGCTTATATTGAAAAGAACTTTACGGTTGAAGGTCAATTGCGCAGGCAGGAAATGCAAAACATTTCACGATTGAAAAGTATCAACTGTTACCGTGGAATACGGCATAAAGTAGGTCTGCCGGTGCGAGGACAGAGAACGAAAACAAATGCACGTACAAGAAAGGGTCGTAAAAAAACTGTTGCAGGAAAAAAAGGTGTAAAAGAGCTAGGATAATGGTGGAAATTTTTTAAACTTAATATGGTTCATTCTGTGACAAATTGTATTAGTACTAAAAAAAATATTGCAGAAGAATTAATATCCTGTAAAGAATTGTTAAAGATGTTAGCGTTGGATATAGGAAAGAGGGAAGACGGTCGTGATTTTAAAAAGTTCAATGAAGTAGTCGGTTTTTGTGAACAGATACTACGGATCGTTGAAACATACTCACAAAATAAAGAACTAGTGTTTCTCGACTGTTCATGCGGAAAATCCTATTTATCATTTGCTTTAAACAATATTCTTTCAAAACAATATTTTTTTAAAACTTTTTTTTATGGAGTGGATATAAATCCTGTCTTATTAGAAAAATGTGAACAGATTAGGGATGGTCTTGGCTTTAAAAATATGCAATTTATTCGTGCCAAAATTATTGAGGTGTTTCCTGAAAAACCTGTTGATATGGTAATCGCTTTACATGCATGCGATACCGCAACTGATGAGACAATTGCCAAAGGTATTAAACTGGGTGCAAAATATATAATCGTAGTTCCGTGTTGCGAGAATCAAATAAGAAGCCGCTTAAAAAAGGGGCACCCTTTGATTGAAATAACAGAATTTGGGTTATTGCGGTATCGTTTCGCTGATATTTTAACTACGGCATTAAGGTCAAAGTTTCTGGTGGGAGCAGGCTATTTTGTAAAACTTGTTGAGGTCGCTTCTCCAAAAGATACTCCAAAAAATTTAATGATCATAGCACGAAAAAAAAAAGGGCAATATGAAACTCAGTATGGATGGATATGACAAATTAGACAAAATGTTTCATACAAAGTTCGTTTTAAAAGATTATTTTCATGAAGCTGATATGACTCAGACAAATTATTTTTATTCTGAGGAATCCTAAAATTTATTTTTTTAGTTTGGGGCGGGAAATATTATGTCAAACGGAATCAAAAAAAAGATAAGACGGAATATTACGCGGGCAATTGCAAACATTAAGGCAACGTTTAATAATACGTATGTGACGATTTCAGATGTTAACGGAGAGACGATATGTTGGGCAAGTGCAGGTACAGTGGGCTTTAAGGGATCACGAAAAAGTACTCCCTTTGCCGCCCAGAAGGCTGCATCTAATGCAGCAGATAAAGCACAGAAGTGTGGTATTCAGGAAATAGAAATCAGGGTTAAAGGTCCTGGCCCAGGCCGTGAGTCCGCCATTACGGCGCTTCAGGCTGCTGGTTTGAGTATAAAGGCAATTGAAGATGTTACTCCGCTTCCGCACAATGGTTGTCGGCCAAGAAAAAAACGCAGGGTGTAAATAAGTTATAATAGATTCGGGAAAGGATTAATATGGCAAGATATGTAGGTCCGCAATGTAGATTGTGTCGGCGGGAAGGTGAAAAGCTATTCCTGAAAGGAATACGTTGTGATACAGTGAAATGTGCAATTACGAAGCGTAAGTACCCGCCCGGACAATTTACGTGGGGGAAGGGGAAATTATCAAAATATGGTATTCAATTTAGGGAGAAGCAAAAGGTCAAACGTTATTACGGAATATTAGAGAGACAATTTAAGAATTATTTTAAAAAGGCAGAACGACAAAAAGGAAATACGGGAGAAAATCTATTGATGATGTTAGAAAGAAGATTGGATAATGTTGTGCATCTCCTTTCTTTTGCCCCTTCAAGAAAAAGCGCCAGACAGTTTGTTCTGCATGGTCATATTATGGTGAATAATAAAAAGGTTGATATCGCTTCTTACCTTGTGAAAATGGGTGATATTATAAAACCTAGGAGTGGGGAGATAACTCAAAATATTGTTAAAACAAATCTAGAAATGGTGAAAGGTCGAAATGTCCCCGCTTGGATGCAACTGAGAGTAGATTTATTGGAGGGGTTGGTAACACAGCTTCCTACGCGAGAAGATATTTCAGTTCCTGCACAAGAACAGTTAATTGTTGAGCTGTGTTCTAAATAATTTTATTTGGCTCGTTTAATCATTTCGCAAATGTAAAACCAGCAAGTGGTTTAAAACAACTTCATGACGTTTGTCTGTCTTAGATGTGGAAAAATACACGTCCAGATAAATAAATTTATTTTCAGATCCCTTATTAACTGAATTTGGGGGAAAAATATGCGAATAAGATGGAGAGGTCTTGAACTTCCCGTTCGTGTTGATGTGGAAAGAGAGACTTTAACCAATGCCTATGGGAAGTTTATAGCGGCTCCTTTTGAGCGTGGCTTTGGCCACTCTATAGGTAATAGTTTACGGAGGATTATGCTTTCGTCATTGGAAGGCAGTGCGGTTGTAGCAGTCAGAATGGATGGGATTAGTCATGAATTTACCAGTATTCCTGGTATTGTAGAAGATGTGACTGATATAATGTTGAATATTAAAAATCTTGTAGTAAAACTGAATACCGATCAACCCAAAGTCATAAAAATTGAAGCAAGAAAAAAGGGTGAGATAAAAGCAAAGGATATTGTGGCCGATCCCAGCGTAGAAATAATTAATGGGGATTTGCATATAGCGACCCTTTCTGACGATGTAAAATTTAATGTGGAAATGGAAGTGAAGAAAGGCCGCGGGTATGTGACTGCTGAAGAAAATGAGCTGGAAGAGCAGGAATTTGGCCTCGTTGCGGTAGATTCAATTTTTTCACCTGTGAGAAATGTTCGTTACTCTATTGAGGAAACACGTGTTGGCAGGCGTACAAATTATGATAAACTTGTTATGGAGATATGGACAAATAGCGTTGTTTCCCCTGAAATGGCCATGGTTGAAGCTGCAAAAATTATGAGAAAACACCTGAATCCTTTCGTTCAATACTTTGAGATTGGCAGGGAGTTGCAACAAGTAGAAAAACGAATGGGTATTGAATCTGTTCCTGAGATATCTGAAGAAGAGCTGACAAAAAAAATGTGTATACATATTTCAGAGCTGGATTTGTCGGTTAGAGCTTCCAATTGCCTTGAAATATCAGGAATAGTAACGGTTGGAGATCTCGTTGCAAAGACAGAAGATCAACTTTTAGGGATAAAGAATTTTGGCAAAACTACTCTCAGAGAGGTAAAGACGAAGCTGGCACAATTAAACCTAACGATTGGAATGCCTATAGCAATCAAACAAATGGAAAAGGGGAAAGGATGATCCCATGAGACACAGAATGAGAGGAAGACATTTATCAAGAACTGCTGCACATAGAAAGGCATTAAGACAGAATATAACGAATAGCCTTTTTACATACGGAAGGATTGTTACGACATTGGAAAAAGCAAAGGAGACAAAGTCTTTTGCTGAAAAGCTCATTACCATTGCGAAAAAAGGGTTATTAAAAAAAGAAAGTGATAAGCCCGGTTACGTACATTGTTATCGTCAGATTTTGGCACGGTTGAGAAATGCCGATGTTGCAAGGAAGTTGTTAGGAGAAGGTCTATGGCGTGAAACCGGTGGTATTGCTCAACGATTTGTTAATCGGAACGGTGGCTATACGAGGATATTGAAATTGTCAGGGACTCGACTGGGGGTATTGTCTGGGAATAATGTTGGCAAAATACCAGAACTTGAATATAGAATGGAAGGCAGAGACAGAAAATTACGATTGCTAGGACGACGGCTTAATGATAATGCGTCGCGCGTGGTCTTTGAGTTGGTCGATGGTCTTGGTGAAATTCAACCTGTTGAAGAAGTTAAACCAGCAGTTACTCCGGTTTAGTTGAAAAAACTTTGAAGGAATTGATTCTTTTCTTGCTTACCCTTCTACTATTGTAGCATAGTAGAAGGGTTTTTTTGCCAAATGGAAACTACGACAAAGAAACGTTTAATCCTTGCTTCAGGCTCATCAAGACGGATTGATTTGTTAAAGATGCTTGGATACCATTTTGATATTGTACCGCATAGCATAGATGAATGTATTCCTGATAGTGCGTTTCCGGAGGAATTGGTCCGGAACCTGGCATTCCTAAAGGCAAATAATGTTGCTGGAAAAGTGAATAACGCAATCATTGTAGGTGCAGATACAGTAGTGTATCACAACAATAATATTATTAGCAAACCAAAAGATGCACTTGAAGCCAAAAAAATCCTTTCTTTGCTGAGTAAATCCGAACACAGTATTTTTACAGGGGTGTGCATGATAGATATACCTTCAAAAAAGAAATTATTGCGAAACGAACGAACGCGTATTACAATGAGACATATCCCGGAAAAAGAAATAGAAGCGTATGTCGATTCTGGGGAACCAATGGATAAGGCGGGAGCATATGCTATTCAGGGAGAAGGAAAAAATTTTGTTGAAAAAATAGATGGTAGCTACTCAAATGCGGTTGGTTTACCTTTGGAACTTGTCCAGGAAATGCTTTATTATTTTGTCAACGATGCAGATACCAAGAAATTTTAGTTGGGTTATAGAAGGTGAAATAGCAGGAATGGCAAGGCCCATATCCTTAGTGTCAGATCTTGAATTCCTAAAGGACAATGGGATTGAGGCGATTGTATCATTAACCGAATTGCCACTGCATAAAACGTTCATAGAAGAATTTGGCTTTGAGTATAAACACATTCCTGTAGTTGACCTCACATCGCCAACACAAGGGCAAATTGATGAATTTGTAGCTTTTATAAATAGTCTGACATCTTCCAAGAAAAAGACCGTTGTACATTGCGATGCCGGGATTGGAAGGACTGGAACGATGTTAGCTTGTTATCTTGTAAGTAAGGGCTATAGTGCGCAAAAGGCTGTGACCGAGGTGCGTCGGAAAAGACCGGGATCTGTTGAAACTCTGGAACAAGAAGACACGATCATAAAATATGAAGAAAGGCTTTTAAAAAAACGTAGAGGGTAGCGGTGTAATATTGTCTGATAAACCTTGGTGTTTGTCAGAAATTAATAATCGTGTTTCTTATTCAGTATGATGCAACGTTCTTTGTTTGCAATAATCTTTTGATAGATTCTTTGTATAGTTCTCATAAGCAACTATAGCAGCACCAAGGGCAGTTGTGATCTGTGGATCAGAAGGAACATAAATTTCTGTTTCCAATTCCCGTTCTAATGCGCTTTTCAATCCGGTGTTGAACGCAGGGCCACCATCGAAGAATACCGCGTCTTTAACACCGATTTTTTTTACCATAGCACCTACCCGTTTGGCGATAGATTTGTGAATGCCGGCAATAATATCCTCCACCGTTCTTCCCTGAGAGAGGAGCGAAATAACCTCAGATTCGCCAAAGACGGTACATAAACTATTTATATGGGGAATGTTTTCTGCTCTTTCCGACAATATACCCAACTCATCCAGTTCAACTTCGAGGATACGACTCATAACCTCTAAAAACCTGCCTGTCCCGGCGGCGCATTTGTCGTTCATCGCAAAATCTGTCATGATGCCACGTTCATCAAGTGCAATGACCTTGCAGTCCTGTCCGCCTATATTAATTATGGTTCTTACGTTTGCCTTCTCGCGCATGAGCCATATCGCTGCTTTCGCATTTGCCGTAATTTCGGTAATAATTTCATCCCCTGGTACTATCCTTCGGCCATATCCTGTGGTCACTGTGTATTGGATTTCATCCTCACATAGATCATAATCTTCGAGCATTTCATGGAGCAGGAGTTTTACCGTTTTCTTGCAATTCGTTCCTGTTGAGGACGTTTTTGACCCAATGATCGTTTGTTCGCGCAGTAACACAACTTTTGTGGTTGTTGAACCGATATCGATCCCCGCTATTATTTTCATAAAATGAATAATAACCACAATATATTTACGAAACAAGGTAAAAATGGTTATCGGGGGGACGAGAATGTCTGTCCAAAAAAAGAGCAAAAAAGGAAGTAAAGCAATTTCTCTTCGATTTTTCATCGTTTCCTCCTTCAATATTTTTTGGGAGAAAGTTTAGACGATGTTCGATGGAGTTCGCGATGTTATGATATAAACCCGCTAACGTTTTGAGTGGGGATTTATCCCTTTAATGTTTGTTTGCACCTGGATGCAAACGATTCCTGTACTTTTATGAATGATGTCCTGAACGTTGTTAGTACTTCTGCCGGGCAAATAATTTTAATGCTGAATAAAAAAGAATTGCTCAAATTACCGTATATAATTTATATTGAGCAAAAAGATAAGGGTCTTCTAAGTTTTGTGTGAGTAAATATCAGTATAGTTCTTTCTCTTTGGCACAAAAAATAAGGCTTTTCTGAGAAAATAACACCTCAAAAATTTGTCATGTTTAATTTACGAAAAGAGTCTTCAGAAAATTATGTGGAACGAAATATGCGCAGGTAAGATTTATCGCATTGATGGCTAACGAATGCACAAAAGAGTGCGCGTAACAAATTTACGGTCTCTCCATTCGTTTAGCCACTCAACAAAGTCGCTCAGGCTGCTTCTCAGTATTGCCTTATCCAAAAAGAATATACCAAATGTAAAACGAGATTGCAATGCTTGGGTATCAAACACTTGATTTTGCTGGCTCCGCAGGCTGCATACCCCTCGAATTGCGAAAGTCGGGCTAGAGGGGGCTTTGTTATGAGAAAGGATACAATCAAAGTTCAATGTCAGAAGCCTGACGTTCCAGTCGGTTGTCTGTTGACACAGATATTTGCATTCAACTCTTATAGACGGAAAGCACCGATTCGAGTTCTTGTACAGATTTTCCTAGTGATTCTCTTACCTGTTCAAGAAAGCGGTAGCTTTCTTCGATCTTGTCTTTGAGTATCAATTGAATGATGAGGATTTGGCTAATTCTTTCGATGAGCTTATCGGCATCAAGCAAATTTAAACGGGAAATGGTTTCTTTGATTTCGAGCTTTTGATAGATCAGATCTACCGAAGGGGTGAGCGTTCCGGTAAAGTCGTCAAACAGGGCATGTTCCTTTTTTAAATTCAACTGGTTTGCCGCTGCGTCAATGACGGTGACGGTCATCGGTGACGGCCCGCAGAGGTAAAACACAATGTCCTGGTCCGGAGAGAGATATTTTCTCAGAAGAGGACCAATGAATCCAATTTCACCCTTCCATTGTTTTTCCTGATTATCCACAAATCCTCGTTCCTTTACGAGGAGTTTGGCTTCCAAAGAAAGAGAATGATAACACTGCTTGTCGATATCATTCAATTCGACGGGGTTATCGCCGCGAAATGCGCCGGAAAGCACCGGTACCAGTTTAAACCGAGGATTTTTTTGCTGCCAGATTAACCACTTGGGTAAATAGGCCATGGGAATATCCTGAAATCGTCTTTCCCCCAGGAAAAAAATGGCGGTATCCTGCCTGCCTTCACGAAACCATTGCTCTAAAAGTGCTAAAATAGGCGCTAAACCGGCGCCGCCGGCAACAAAGACGGCGGTGTGGGGTTCTTCCTTCAGGGTAAAATGGCCATACGGTCCCGTAAAACGGATCTTTTCACCCCAGAAAAAATTCCACAGACTTTTTTCTAAAAGATAATTATGCACACAAGCGGGTCCTATGCAGGGAGGACCGCCCTTTTCTATCGACATGTTCGGATGAGAGGGGGCCATACGAACAATGAGCTTCAGAAGGTCTGGTTCTGTAGATGCAAGTGAATAGCCCCTGTACAACGTTGTGCCGGGTACATAGGGAATAAACTCTTTTCCTAAAAGCTTACATGCCTCTTTAATGAAACTCTCATATTTTTTATAATATTCTTCAACAAAATCTTCCGGGATTGCCAACTGGATATATTGGCCTGGCTTGTATTGAATTGGTCTTGATGGTAACAGCCACATCTCCATCTTATCGCTGGTAATCGCCCGTTTCTTAATTACCCTGGCGGTGTATTTCCTGACATGCAAAGTGTCTTTCGGCAGATAAAGGCTTACATCCTTGTCTACCCTAACCTGGCAGGCCAACCGCGTATATCCATCGCCCGTTCCCTGTTCTAAAAATTTTCTGGCTGCCTCTCTCGTACGCATGTCAAAATGGGGGGTTTCTACCGCAGTATAAGTTCCGACATTCGTGTAGAGTTTTACCTTACATTGTCCGCAGGTGGCCATACCGCCGCACGCTGCCGGAATGTTAAATCCCCTGTTCTGAAGGAGTGAAAGCAGCTTTTCTCCGCCTTCGATATCGAGTTCCTTTTTATACTCATCATCGCTTACAACAGTGATCTTGCGTTTCTCACCACGGCCAAAAAATTGATAGATAATCTCGCTAAAGATGCTCAGCAGCAATACTAAAAAGGACAGGATACCTGCACCAAGGAGGAGAGATGTGATCATTGGTTTACTCCAAGCTTCGTTTCTATGCCTTTTAATTCTTCTTCCTGCACAATTTCATATGATTCTACCATCGTTCCTTCAAAAAGACGCTTGCAGTGAGGAAATGTTTTTACCCTTTGGTGTGGTACATTATCCCGCCAGGCATTTAATGCCTCGTCCTTTTCTTGCCAATGGTATGAATCGTTTTCATCCTCAAATTCTTTAAATGAGTTGTTATGTTTTTTCTTAAAAAGTTCTAAGGATTTTTTTATGGTCTGAATTTCAGAGATCGGATCCAATCTCACGAAATTAATAATTTCATTTTTATCTATTCCTATGGCCTTCATTTCTGTGCCCCATTCAAAAAATATGAATCATGCCTATACCTGTAAAGATAGCCGCCATCATGCCAAGGAGCAGGATGGCGATTGTATCTTCATCCCAGGCGGTCGTGGGGACAAAAAGACGCTGACGCCTGAGCAAGGCGAGCCACACGACAACCATCATCCAGTGAAGTCCATACCCAAACGCCGTTACGGTTGTGACGAGAAATTTTGCACCTGTAGGTATCGTAAACGTGGCACTGGCAAGGACAATGCAATTGACCGTGATAAGTTCCAAAAACTGTCCCATTTGTTCATAGATGTTTTTAGCGAATTTTCTTAAAAGAACGCTTAAGATTTGAACGAACACGGCGATGGTGACAATAAAAACGGTTAAGTAGAAGATATTTTCTAACCGGAGGGGGATTGGAGAATATCTTGATAAAAAATTGCTGCATCGCACCAGGATATACTGATATACTATCCAGTTTAGTGCAGTGGACAACGTTGTCACAATAATTACTGCAATTCCCATCTTCCACGCCGCATCTATCTGGCGTGATTTATTGATCAGGGGGCAGAGTCCTAAAAGCTTGCTCAGCACAATTCCATCGAAAAAGAGTGCATTCAGAAGCACAGGTAAAAGTATGATAAACTGCTGGTGCAAAGAGGGAATGGTTTTTATGTTGACAGCGAGGCTGAGAAAAAGACATATACCCAATCCTAAAGCAACCAGGGATGCCCTGGAGATCCCCCGTTTTGGGCGGGATCTGACAAGAGGAATTTCGCAATTGGAGGCAGAAGCACACTCACAAGAGGAAACTTCCGGGTATACGATTCCTGTCTTCAGGAGAAACGGACGAAGCAAGAGTCTGAAAGCGGCAAGGGCAAAAAATCCACCTACGGGGGTAACCATAAGAACCACCTTTGGGAAGGTGGCTGGCAGTACAGGAAAGCCCATGATCGCTCCAAAACCCAAGGGCTCTCTTAAAAATGCCAGCAGGATCAGGGCGATTGAGTAGCCGAGGCATGCCTTTAAAATCTTTTTTTGAGCTTCCCAAAAGTCAATCGTTAATCCCTCGGAGATTACCGCAAGCACGATACAATTTGTGGTAATCAGGTCGATATATGCCTTTATGTTTGCTGTAATTGTAGGAACAAAGGCCTGCGCAAAAAATCCAAAGATCGCTACAAAGACGGAGATGATAATCATTAAAAGGGAAATTTTATGATGCGTTCCTGCGGTAGATATCAGCCGTTTGAAAGGATAGACCACGCAAAAACTGCCAGCTGTTACCAGGGTTACACCAATGCCCATAGTCAGAGAATTTTCCAGTTTGTTCGTTACAGCCAGAGAAGAACAAAATCCAAGACCGGCACCTGCAGTCAAAATGAGATTGTCTCTCATAAAATATTTGGAAACTCTCCGTGCGGTTCGCTTTAAACCTACCATTTTACGTCCCTTTGACCTTCCCAAAATTCTTTCATGGCATCGTTAATAAACTCTTCTATTCCCCTGCTGGTATTTGTAGCACCGGTAATCGCTTCAACCTCGTTAGCGCCTTCAGCCTTTTTCCCCTTTATAACGAATATTCTGGGTCGCACCTTTTTGCCGATAAATTGCTTTTTGAACGAATCTTCAATGATCCTTCCTCCCAAACCCGGCGTTTCGCTATGGTCCAGTACCTCAATACCCTTGAGCGTTTCCAGATCGGGCTCAACACAGATAAAAAGTGACATGGTGCTCGATTTATTATAACCATATCCTATCTTGGATTCGACAAAACCAATACCCTGCAAATGTCCGTCTTTCATATATTTGTAAAATTTTCTCGCATGTTCGTCTTTCGGTTTTCCTTCAACTGTCTGTGTTCCAGCCGGCTGAACTTCCCATGTTGCCTTTGGTTCTTCAACGGTTATGTTTTTTCGAAAAACGTCCTGGATGTCTTTTTTATCAATGCTCTTGAAAGTAAAACCTGCAATCTTACGTTCTCTGACATGATACGGTATACTAAAAATATCTAACACTGCCTTTTTTTCCTTTGTGTCGTAGTATTCAGCAATTTTTGGGGCAGTAAAAACATATACGATAAGAAGCCCCGCACAGGGTAAAAAGGTAATGAAGAGGATAGACACGATCCGGGATAAAATTATTTTTAATTCTGCCGGATATTTCAATGGTATTCTCATAGACGATATCGTATTTTTACCATAAGCGATTGAATTGGGATAGCCAGAAGATTCATAAGCAAAATGGAATACATAACACCTTCAGGCAATGTGGTAAAGTCACGTATCAGCACGGTAACAAATCCACACCCTGCTCCAAAGATCCATTTTGCCGTTTGATTATACGTCGTGGTTATCGGGTCTGTAGCCATAAAAAAAGCCCCGAAGATTAATCCACCGCTCAGGAGTTGAAAGAGAGGTGGTGCAACAGTCTTCCCCATAATCAGGGAAAAAAATACGGAAAGGACAAATACGCTTCCTAGATAGGACACCGGTATTCTCCAATTCGCCACTTTTATTTTCATCAGCCACAATCCGGATATTATCAATGCAAGGCGGCAAGTTTCGCCGAGAGAGCCTGTTTCCGTACCCAACAACAGAGAAAGGTATGATGGGATTTCTCCGTTCGTCTTAAATGCTGTGAATGGGGTGGCATGGGTAACGGCATCCAACCCTGCATACGTCCCCTGCATGCCGGCAAGTGGCATTTGATAACCGGTAACCAGAAATGCGGGGAAACAAATAGTCAAAAACAAACGACTGAAGAGTGCCGGGTTTACCAGGTTGTTTCCTACCCCACCTAGAATATTTCTGAAAAGAATAGCCAGTGCTGCCCCTAAACCAACCAGCCAAAGCGGCGCCTGAGGCGGTAGAATAGCAGGAATAAAGAGGCAGGTAACAAAGCCTCCTTCGCTGATATGGTCCTCCCGCGCAATGATTACCCAAAGGACATCAACAATAAAAGTACCCGCAATAAAAGAAATGAGTAGTTTGGGGATTACGCATTGCCAACCGAACAGATACATTGCTGGCAATACCCAGCCACCCACTAATGCCACCAGAACGGCGCCCATAAACCGTTTCACGTCATAATTGTTTCTGATAAAGGGCAGTGTCTGTGTTGTCTCCTTTGGACTGCGAAGGAGTCCGTCAAATGCATCAAAAAGACCTCCAAAAAGAAAATGAGCAGTACGATGGGTGTGGATAAAAGACTCTGCTATGTTAAGACCCTTGTCCAGGAAGGGTTCTATTGGCTTAAGGAACTTTTTCATTCGTGTTTACCCAGTGCCTTGCACTCTATGATTATTTTCTGGAGTTCTAATTTCGATGGACAAATGAAACTGCACAGTCCGCATTCAATACATTTTCCCATATTATAAAGCCTTGCCTTGTGTTTTTCCCCTCGCACATAACTGTGATAATAAAGTGCAGGTTCTAAATCTACCGGGCAAATATCATCGCAGAAATTACAATAGACGCACCGTCGCGATTCCCCGATCAGGTTTGTCGTAAATGCCAACTCATCCGCCTTGAACATGGGAAACAGTGCCTTCCGATTCTTCTCTTCCAAAACTACGATGTTGTTAACAGACCAGTCAATTTTCTGCGAAAAATCGGTTATTTCTTTACCCCGTAAGGGGCCGTTTATGAACACACGGAACGTAACCGCCTCTCTGACCTTATTTTTCAGTATCTTTTCAACAGAGGTACCCAGTTCAACGTGAATAATTTCGTTTTCCCGCAAACCGGTGCCCGATAGGGCAAGATAGCGAGAAGTTACGTCTTTTCTCATAATACCCTGCTCATGCATGGCTGATATGGTTTGTGGGTCTAGTATTAAGATTCCAAACGGCTTCGTATCCTGGCCAAAATTCACATCCATACCCAAAACGATCTTTGTCAGGATGACGGGGTCATCCTGGGGATATTTTGCAGAAAGCGAAAATACCCTTATCCAATCTTCACCACCGGCAAAATTCCTTGCTTCCTCAACAACCCTGTCTTCTTTCTCTGTGATTGCAAGATAAAGCCTTGCATCCGAAAAATACGTCTTTTGTATCTCTTTTATCATGTTGAAGAATACGATAGTTTTATGTTTCAGGATTACCCAGTTGGGCAATGCCCACGGTTCTGTAGGGCAAAGATTCACAATAACATGCTTGATCTTCTGGCCGAAGACTGGAAACTGAAACGTTTCCGGCGTGCTGTCAGAGGATATCTCGTCTATAATATTGCAAACCGATAATGGGTAAGCATCCAGCAGATGAAACCCACCTTTAAAACCCATGGTTTCTTTTTTCATTGGTATTTCTTAATCTTGGTAAAATAGCTACAAGGCGCATGATACACAGCACAGCATAGCTGTAACCAGTCCCTGTGCAATACACGCAGGGACGGGATTAACCAGCCCGTCATCTCCTCCTTGCAATGGAGGGGAAAATGGAGTGGTAAAAAACTTCTTAAAAAAAGAAGTTTTTACAGGGTGATACTAGTACGATGAAGAAGAATTGCGATAACATATCAATAAGGGTTCAAGATGTCAAGCAAACTTATTAGCGTAATATACTGATTGAGCAATGATCTGAATCATGGACGTAGTTTTACAGCGTTTGATGGATCGCTTATCCGCCGTTTCATTTTTGATCGAATCCTTGGATTTTATACCGAACGCAAACACCCAAAAAGGTTCTTTCTATTTAAAGAAGGAAGAAAATGAAAAAAACTCGATTATATTTTTCTTATGCATCTGCCCGTTCCTTTGTATCACAGGTCTTTCCTGGAGTACATCTATTTACACCCCGCAGCCGCAACACTAAAAAGATTTTTGGTTTGTGAAGGTGGAGGAGGTGAAAAATAATCCAATGGCCAACCAGAAGGTGACTATGCCAGCCGACATTTTATGAATGAATCTCCTTTTGTTCTTCTTGACGCAAGGCTTCCGCAAAATTTATAGGCTATTGATAACAGGTGACTCATATGTATTTTGCAGTTAACCTTTTCCCAACCTGATTATACTATAACCTTTTGATAATGGCTGGCTTAAAATAAATTATGAGGGGAGAGTCTATAAAAAAAATTCCAATTGCCACTTTTCTACAATCTGCAAGTTATCGTTGAAACATCATTTTCCTGCCGTAAGTATTTTCTGATCTTTCAGTGTTTGCCTCTTTTAACGTTCCTAGATAAAACCTTTGGACCTCACGGATGTCCCTTGTGTGATGCCGGGCTGGAGATGAAATCCTCCGGCTTATGAACTGAAGGATCACGAGTTCGCATCAAATTCCGATGCCCTCTCAAGACTGACCGCATGGTCGCTGATAACTATCCTCAGGGGTGTCACATTCATCATCCTCATTTCATTCAGACAAAGGCCTGCGGCTGTACTAAATATCTCGATATTATCCGTGGATGCGCGCTCTCAGGTGTTACGAAACTCAGACTTATTCAAAGAGACTCGTAAGCTTCGCATTTCAGCCGTCTTGGTGATCGGGGGGCCGAGCAAACTACCCATTATAAACTGCGGATTGTTCAAAATCAGATGGACATTGCACACCTATCGATGAGTCTTGTTGCCTCAACCGTAGCTCTTATTCTCAAACAACCGGATAAGATCAGATGTCTGAGAACTTTTGCAGAACTACCACTTCTCAAACCGGGTGCTTAAGGTAACCCGACTTTCGCAATTCGAGCTGAAAAAAGGTTATTTTTAGGCATGAATCG
>NZ_MJUW02000044.1:50456-62922 GCF_001753675.2 Candidatus Brocadia sapporoensis
CCTTGTATTTGCTGGCTTAGCAGCTCATACACCCCTCGAATTGCGAAGGTCGGGGTAACTGAATACCAAGATCGCAAAAAACTGACACAGACCCGGTACGTCTTCACCCCTTCTTCCGGCTCGTTTTTCGCTTTCCCTCCCCTCAATTACTCACAAAATCGATTCCAACCATTCAATTCCCTGCTCTGCGGACATCACTCATCTATTACTCCATGTTCAAGCAATATTGCAGAAGTCTTTCGGAGTGTTTGATTGCGGCATAGCCGCGGTATGATGTAATGATTTGTGTGGTCATGGAGATGAAAAAAGTTTTTTGCCGTCGTCTTTTCTTAAAAAAATTCTTGACCCGTGAAACAATTTGGCATAAAATTCCGTTTTAAATAGAAAAAGATCAAATGTCTCTCTGTAATGTATGGAGATTGTCATAACATGAGCAAAGTAAAATGTCCCGGTAGTATCAGAAACGCAACTCCAACACCAATAGATCGTAAATGTCATAATTGCGGCGTTATGGTTGAGATGTGGAGTGATGAAGAAAAGACGGATTGCCATAAATGTGGTACAACAATTTTTAAAGATAAGGTTCCAACCTGCGTGGAATGGTGTAAATCCGCAGAGGAGTGCATGGGCGATATCCTTGATGTGAAAAAGATTCAGGCGGAGGCAAAAAAACGGGCTGCGGCTGATGGGAATCCAAAATTCTTTGAGAATGTGACTGAGATGATTAAAAAAAAGAAAGAAGAGTCGGTATAGTATATCTTAAATCCATCCATGTTAATCATCAAATTTGATATTTCTGTTAAGTCATTCCAAAAGCACTTCTAAATTCTTACCAAAAACATATCTTAATTATACGTCCAGGGGCTATTGGCGATATGATCGTCACCTTGCCTACTCTTGGTGCTATCCGTGATCATTTTCCCAATGCCTTTATTGAAGTCATGGGCTACCCTGCGCATCTGGAACTTATCAAAGAGCGCTATTATGCGGATGTAGTCAGCCGTTTTGATCAACTGGATATTGCCCATCTCTTTGTCAAAGATGCTGAGATACCTAGGTCTTTCAGGGAAAGACTGTGTCAGATGGAATTGATTATTTCATTTATCTCTGACAGAGACCGGATTTTTTCTCATAATCTGAATGCTTCAAATGCCAGGTGTATTCATTACGATCCTTTTCCCCAGGATGATAAAGGCATTCACATTGTTGATCATTTTCTAAATTCTTTAAGCTCCCTGGGTATCAATTATACCAATAATATCCCAAAGATATTTTTAAACGATGAAGACAACAGGTTTGGGGAGGATTTTATAAAAGACAATATTGTCGGTTCAAAAAAAATATTGGTTGCCATTCACCCAGGGAGCGGTAGCAGACAAAAATGTTGGCCTGTTACAAGATTTGTTGCATTGATAAACTGGCTCAGCCGGGAACTGCAAGCGCATATCCTGGTGGTTTCAGGACCTGCTGATCAAGGGATTACGGAACGATTAAAAGCAGGGGGTAATAAAGATATTGTTTTAGCGGATCAACTTCCGCTACCTAAACTGGCTGCCGTATTAAAACGATGTAACCTCTTTATTGGAAATGATTCTGGCGTCACACATTTAGCGGCTGCTCTTGGTGTCCATACAATTGCCATCTTTGGTCCTACGGATCCAAGAATCTGGGGGCCTCGGGGCGATTTGGTAAAAATCATTTATAAAGAAGTGCCTTGCAGCCCCTGCAGGGCAGATACAAGGAGAGGGTGCTCAGTGCAAAGATGTTTAGAATATATAAAAATTGAAGATGTTATGCATGAAGTACGATGTAGTATCTTTCAACCTAAATCCTGCAACAAGGCTTCGCCTCGTTTGCAGGATTTAGGTAGAAATCTTTCTGCCTCTGTGACAGAACTAAAAAAGCATGTAAAATAACCTGAACTATATGAAAATAATGGCTTTATTGTAATTAAAAAGATCCATATAACATTGTAATAGAGATGTTAGAAGTTCAAATCGAATTTCAATTCGAGTAATACATTACCTTCGCACTTTTTCCTACCAACTTTTCTACGAACATATCTGAAATTTATGTAACAATAAGTTGAAATCTGTTGATAAGTTTCGGAAATGTATCTCTTTGTTAAATAAACGTTAAGAATCTTTATACTTTTTTAAAAACGGAAATAAACAATTGTGTTGTTGTTAACATTGTATTTATATCATAATGAAGAAAGAAAAAAGTAAATGTATCGTATTTATATTGAGGAAGTTACATATAATAATATTTTTGATTGTTAATTAATAATCGACAATTTATTAACAATTCATTTTTATAAAATAAGTGAATTTTATGAAAGAAGAGTTTCTATGTGTGCAACCAAATTAATACAGTATGGAAGCAGTGAAAAAATATGTGCCTCTAAGTTTCAATTTAATATGATATTACAAAACATGATGTTTATCATGATAGAAGTTGTAGGTGTAAATATTTTTAAAAATAAATATATTTGTTAATTTGTTGCAGAGATTATATTTTTTTTAATTGTTTTATTTATAAAGAAGTTATGTATGCTGCGCATTTATGCCAAAAGTTTTTTAACAATGTGAATATCTTTTTATTTTGACACGTATAAACCCTTCTGCTAATATCGCCCTTCTTCAAAGATGAATCGTATTTCAATTCCAATACAAATTTCTTTATAGACCATACAAAGGATACCATATAAAAATGGAGTTTTACACAAAGGTCTGGGATGATGTTCTTCAAAATATTCGGGAAAAAGTTGGTCCTTTGCGATTTAATCTGTGGTTCAAAAATACCCGACTCGAATCTTTTCATGATAACTGTGCAAATATCGCCGTGCCGAATGTATTTACCCAGGTTTGGTTACAAGAAAATTTTTCAAATATATTGAGGGAAGGTATCGGGAAACTCGTAGAAAGTAAGGATCTGAACATAAGATTTTCTATATCAAAAAACGGCAAGGATGAACAAATCCTACCGGTTGACAACTCACTCAAAGAGAAGAAACCAGAAGGTAACAAAGCCGTTTCAACATTAAACAGATACCTGAAGCTTGAAGATTTTGTGGTGGGACCTAATAACCGAATGGCATATGCTGCATCCCTTGAGATTATTAAGGACAAATATCCTGCTTTTAATCCACTTTTTATTCACGGTCCAGTTGGCGTTGGAAAAACTCATATTCTTCAGGGCGTTTGGAATCGAATTCGTGAAGAACAAAATACAAATGGCATTTATATGCCAGCCGAGAAATGGACAAATGAATTTATTTATTCGTTGCAAAAAGGAAAGATGGAAGCTTTTCGGCAGAAATTCAGAAATGTGGATATATTTCTCATAGATGATGTACATTTTCTTTCTAATAAGCAGGGTGTTCAGGAAGAGTTTTTGCATACGTTTAATGCATTGTATGAGTTATCAAAAAGAATTATCTTTGCAAGTGATGCACATCCGAAGATGATTGGTCAGCTAAAAGAAACTCTTGCGAGTCGATTTATGTCGGGAATGATTGTCAAAATTGATAAGCCTGATTATGCAACGAGACTTTTAATCTTGAGATCAAAAGCTGCTAATTATGAGGTATATTTTCCTGAGGAGGTATTGGAGTTTATTGCAGAGAGATTTGATGATAACGTCAGAGAAGTTGAAAGTGCGTTGACAACGCTCTCTGCTCATGCCAAGTTTAATGAAAAAAACATAGACATCCAATTAGCCACGGATGTATTGGGAGAATTCTTTTTGTCGGAAGGAAGAATCATTAAAATTAATGAGATTGAAGCCACGATATTAAGTTATTTCAACATTTCACGCAATGAGCTTCATTCGAATAAAAAAATAAAATCCATCTCCTTCCCACGTCAGATATGTATGTATTTGATCAAAACTCTTCTTAACTGGTCTTACCAACAAATTGGGAATTACTTTGCGAGTAAGAAACATTCCACAGTTATGTTTGCCATAAAGAAGGTGAAAGATCAACTTGATAGCGACAGGCAATTTAAGATGTTTATAGATACATTAATAGAAAAGATTAAAAAAGAAAAAAAATAGTTTTTGTAATCAGTCAATAGAATGCTTAGCTTCGATATACATTGCTATGGGTTGTTTAAAAAAAATAAAGCAGACATTAACAGATGAGAACATAGATGGATTTTTAATCACAAATGCTGTAAACATTCGGTATGTTACGAACTTTACGGGGAGCGAAAGCATTCTTTTGATCACCCCTGAGTGCGATTACTTGTTCACGGATTTTAGATACATAGAGCAAGCACATCAGGATATTCCGTGGATTAAGATTGTTGAAAAAAAAAATTCTTTGGAGAGGACGATTTGTGGGAAACTCAAACGTCTTAAAATCAAAAAGCTCTATGTTGAATCTCTCTATCTTACGGTTTGTCAGTATCATGATATTACAGATGGTAACGACGGGATTTGCCTTATACCAACGAAGGGAATTGTTGAGCAATATAGAAAGCGGAAAACAGCTCAGGAATTAGCGAAGATTCGGACAGCTATTCATATTGCTGAGAGGGCGTATGACGTAGTGAGAAAAAAAATAAGAACGGGTATTTCTGAAAAAAGAATTGCGGATTTTATAGAGTATGAAATAAGAAATCAAGGTGGCGAAAGAAGTTCTTTTGAAATAATTTGTGCTGCAGGGCAACGGGCCTCGCTCCCACATGCACGTGCTACCAATAGAATAATACAGGGTAAAGAAGCTGTTTTAATCGACTGGGGCGTATGTTTTCAATTTTATAATTCCGACTTGACAAGGATTCATTTCACAGATAAAATATCTTCCGAATATAGGAAAATATATCAAATAGTTTTAGATGCGCAAAATTTTGCTATTGATAGCATAAAACCAGGCAGAAAAGCAAAAGATGTTGATCATGCAGCGAGGAACTATATTCAAAAAAAGGGATTTACTAAGTGCTTTGGTCACGGATTAGGGCATGGTATCGGGCTTGAGGTTCATGAAGGGCCCACAATTAATGGCAGGAGCAAAGAAATTTTAGAAGAGAACATGGTGTTTACTGTCGAACCCGGGATTTATATTCCAGGGTGGGGCGGTGTACGCATAGAAGATATGGTATTGGTTACTTCCTGCGGTTATGAAGTTTTGAGCCAGGCGCCAAAAAAGCTTAAAGAAATAACGATATAAATAAAAAAGAAAGCACGCCATTGTCCGTTAAGCTAAGCGTAATAAAAACTAATCCGAATATTAGCCTTTCATTTTGTGCCGCCAGTTTGTCGTTTCATATTTCTCCACGCAGTTCTTAAACAAAGGTATTCCTCATACGAATTAATAGAAGATTTTTTAGCTTTCCTGTTTAATAATTAAAAAACAAAACTCCACATTAAGGAATAGAAAATGAGTATTATAGACAAGGTAAAGCAATTAATTTCAATTATGAATGAAAATGAGTTGTCAGAGATTGAAATTCAGGAAGATGTTACCAAAATAAGGATTAAGAAAACCGAAGTTGGTTTTACCCATACCGTTGCTTCACCACTTACAGCTTCTTCCACATATCCTCAACCATTAGAACAAAAACATCAGATGCCAGTTTTTGTGCAAGAAAGTAAAAATGTTGCGGAGGTTGTTTCGCCTATGGTTGGTACATTTTATCGGGCGAGTGCCCCCGGCTCTGAGCCGTGTGTAAATGTGGGAGATTTTGTTAACGAAGAAACCGTGGTTTGTATTATTGAGGCAATGAAAATAATGAATGAGGTAAAAGCAGAAATGGTAGGTGAAGTTGTTGATATTTGTGTCAACGATGGAGAGGCTGTGGAGTTTGGTCAGCCACTATTTTGTATTAGGCCATCAACAAAATAACAGATATGATTATAAAATTTATTAAATTAATGATCGGCGGATGATTGAGGGTATGTTTTCCAGAATAATGATAGCAAATCGTGGCGAAATTGCCTTAAGAATTATCCGTGCTTGTCGCGAAATGGGCATAGAAACAGTTGCAATATGCTCGAAAGCAGACAAAAATGCTATGTATTTAAAGCAAGCAGACATCACGATATGTGTTGGTTCTTCAGACGCAGAGGGTAGTTATTTAAATATTCCGAGTATCATCAGTGCAGCGGAGATAACTGATATTGAAGCGATACATCCCGGATACGGTTTCTTATCAGAGGTTAGTCATTTTGCTGAAGTTTGCGAATCATCCAAAATTGTATTTATTGGCCCCAAATCGGAAGTATTAAAAAAGCTTGGGAATAAAACAGAGGCCAGGAAAATTGCTAAAGCCTGTAAAGTCCCTGTGGTTCCTGGGAGCGAATCAGTTATCAAAAGTCAGCAGCAAGCACTTGATGTAGCACATAAGATCGGCTACCCAGTCATTATTAAGGCGTCTTCTGGCGGTGGAGGACGTGGAATGCGCGCTGCTCACAATGATATAAGTCTTGTAAATTCATTGGCAGTTGCTCAGCGGGAAGCAGAATCAGCTTTTAAGGATCCGTCTATTTATATAGAAAAGTACATTGAAGATGCGCGACATGTAGAGGTGCAAATATTTGGAGATAATTACGGCAATATCGTTCATTTAGGTGAAAGGGACTGCACATTACAGCGAAAACACCAGAAACTTATTGAAGAATCTCCGTCTCCTAATATTTCTGATCGTTTGCGTGAGGAAATATGTAAGGCAGCAATTAAAATAGCGAAAGCTGTGAATTATACAAATGCAGGTACGGTAGAATTTTTGGTAAACCGAGAGGGAGATTTTTATTTTATCGAAGTAAACACCCGACTTCAGGTGGAACATCCTGTTACTGAAATGGTTACTGGTATTGATTTAGTGAAACAGCAGATAAGAATTGCATATGGTGAGCGGTTAAACATAAAGCAGAAACGAGTCAAACCTCGGGGCGTTGCTATAGAGTGCCGTATTAATGCTGAAGACCCAAACAATGGGTTTCGGCCCCAACCAGGCAAGATCATTTCGTATAATCCACCAGGTGGCAGGGGAGTAAGAGTGGATTCTCACGTGCATGCTGGTTATGAGGTTCCTCCCTATTATGATTCCATGATTTCAAAGCTAATTGTTTATCAAAAAACACGAGAAGAGGCAATTGCCTGTATGAAAAGGGCTTTGAGAGAATACGTAATTGAAGGTATTAAAACAACAATTCCGTTAAATTTAGAACTGATAGCGCATCCGCAATTTGCAAATGGAAATATCAATACGAATTTTGTGGAAAATCTGCTGTCAAAAAATCAGCATTCATGATGCCTGAATTTTTTCTTGACACTATTTGAAAAGCATGCTAATCTAGCGTTTTCTTATTATAAAACGTCTTTTTTGATAAGACATTTTACAGGTGCTTTTGTGAGTGATCGTCGTTGTTAAAACGATAATGAAACAAATTAAGTTTTTTTGTCATAATTAAAAAAGTTGTTAGTGGACAGTATTGGAATGGTCATTCTAATTTATTCTCGGATGTGTATCTAGGAAAGGAGATTGTAATGTTTGGTGGTTGGAAAGCTCTGAGTTTTGTGAGTGGCGTTGTGGTGTCTGTATTGGGTTTGACTTTTTCATTTCCTGCGATATCCAACAGTGCAGAATATGTTGGTAATAGCGGTTGCAAGTGTCATATGGGAAAAGGTTGCTTTGAAGGTGAGGAATATAAGGAAAGATTGCATTCAAATACATGGGAGAAGCGGCTGAAAGGAACTCCGGATGCTGAAAATCCAGAGTGCTTGAAGTGTCATGCAACTGCTTATGGTGAGAAAATCGCTGAGGCTGGCAAAAAATATTTGCCTAATGTGCAATGCGAGGCCTGTCATGGTGCAGGTTCAGAATATAAAAAGTTAAAAGAGAATTATCAGGGTAAAGGAAAGGATGCTTTTAAAGAATTACTAAAAAAGGATCCGCTTGAGGCGAGAAAAGTACAGTACGATGCCGGTTTGATTGTTGCGGGTATCAATGGCCCTGCCACAGTAAAAGAGCAATGTCTGAGATGTCATTGGGAAAGTAAAGATGATAAGAACAAATGCCCAAAAACAGATAAGATTATGGACTATAAAGAGTATTTTAAGAAAGATGATCATCGTGATGAAGATGAGGTAGATATTGCTATCAAGAAGCTTTCTCCAGAAGAAAAAAAGAAGTGGGCGGCCATATTGCCGAAGGACGAAATTCTGAACACACCGTTAAAACCAAAGAAAAAGGAATAACTCTTTGCGCTTAAGAGTTATCTAGCTGGGGAGGATTCCGGAGATGGTTTATAAGTTGAAAGAAAGCTTGGTGTTAAGAGTTTTATCAGGCTTAGGTGATTTTAAGTGGTTTGCGCATTTTATTATAAGTGTTGTAGTTGTTAGCCTATCGCCTGCAGTATTGACTGCGGGCGATAATGGCCCGTGTATCGAATGTCACACAAAGCCGGACAAATTAAAGACCGCAGAAAAGGCGAAGATAGATCCTGTTACTGGTGAGATCAGAGTGGTTTCAATGCTGATAGATGAAGGAACCTTTAAAGCATCGGCACACGGCGGAGAAGATTTTTTCTGTACTGACTGTCATCAGGATCTTGAAGGTGCAGATTTATCTGAAGGTCACAAGCCAAATTTAAAACCGGTTGACTGCATAACCTTTTGTCATGACGATCCGGCAGAAGATTACTTGCAGAGTAGCCATGTAAAATTAATGAAAGAAAATAATAGAGATGTACCAACATGTAAAGACTGCCACGCTGGTTTGACATATCATTATACTCCAATGGGAGAAAAATCCCCCCGTGATGTCCCGAGGGGAACCGATCCGGTTCACAGAAGATTAACTATCGAATCTTGTGGAACCTGCCATCAGGAGTACCTTTCTAGTTACAGGAATAACGCACATGGTCAAGTTGCGTCACTTGGGTATACGACAATTGATATTCCTGTGTGTTTTGATTGTCATGGCAAACATAAAATTCTAAACTCTGAAGATCCTGAATCTAAAGTTGGCAAGGAAAGGATTTTGGAAACTTGTGGAAATTGTCATGCGAATGCCAATGCAAGTTTCGTAAAACATATTGAACATCCTCAGATCAAGAATATAAAATATTATAAAAAACTACTCACGGCATTAAAAAATGCACGTAGTAACCCAGAAGATCTGAAAAATCTAATTAAAAGCCCGCAAACAATATTATGCTTAGTGTTTGTCGCATACATGGGAATATTGGCTTTTACGTTTTCTTCCTTCGGAGTTCATTCATTGCTATGTTGGTTTGCAACAGTGCGCGACGAGTATAAGAGAAAGGGGCATGCAGATGAAGATCAGCACTAACTATCTAAGATTTAGTTTATTACATAGATTTTGCCACTTTTTGATCATCATTAGTTTCTTTGGCCTTGTCTTAACTGGAATGCCATTGGCTTTTCGAAACTATGACTGGGCAAGATGGTTGTATGAATTGTTCGGTGGATATCCAACCGCTGGGTTTATCCACCGTATTTGTGCTTTGATTACTTTTTTTGCTGCATTTATTCATTTCATATTTCTCTTTTATAATGTATCGGTACAAAAGAAAAAAGGGTTTTTCTGGGGGCCCAATTCGTTGCTTATTCAACCCAGGGATGTATTTGATATCATCGGCGACCTTAAATGGTTTCTTGGTATTGGAAAACGTCCTGATTTTGACCGATGGATTTACTGGGAAAAATTTGAATATTTATCATTGATGTGGGGGACGCTAGTTATGGCCCTTACTGGATTAATTCTTTGGTTTCCGGTACAATTTACTAAAATTATACCAGTTTCAGTTGCAGGTATAATTGACCTGCCCAGTATTGCATTAATTATTCATAGATACGAAGCAATTCTTGCGGCTGGTTTTATCTTTACAATCCACTTTTTCCACACTCATTTGCTTCCTGAAAAAATGCCAGTTGATGAGGCAATATTTACGGGAAAAATAACAGAAGAGGAATTTAAGCACGAACGTCTAGGTCAATTCAAAAGGCTCGAAAATCAACGACTATTGGAGAATTATAAAGTTGCACCCCCTTCACTTTTCGTGAGTTTTATAACCAGACTTTTTGCAGTTCCTATTTTGATAACTGGTCTCATTATGGTGGGTTTCATGTTTTCTGCCCTTATCGTTTGGGCTATTTGATTTTCTGGTCTGTTGATTCGACAATAGCAAGCAAATGTAACCGCTAAGTCTTTTTTGTTTAAAAGCACCGGAAGTGCTTTTTTTAAGGTTTAAGATGGCTTACAGAGTTCTTATTGCTGATGATGAAGAACGCATGCGAAGAGTGCTTGCTATGGTTTTCCAGGATATGGGGGATGTCAAGGTTGTAACCACTAGTAATAGTGCTACAACCTTGGACTACCTCGAAAAAGAACGTTTTCATCTTCTCATAACGGATCTTAAGGTTCAGGAAATGGGAAGACTCGAGTTCCTCAAAGCGATCAAATCTAAAGCGCCTGACATTCCTATTATAGTTCTTACTGCCTACGGTTCTGTAGTTTCCGCAATAGATGTTATGAAAGAGGGTGTCTTCGATTACCTAGCGACACCATTCGATAATGATATTCTCAAGTTAGCAGTCAAAAGGGCATTAAAAATGAGTTCCTTGACGATTGAAAATAAATATTTGCGTCAAGAACTTGAATCTCAATACAACTTCGGAAATATTATTGGTAATTCACCACAGGTAGTGGAAGCATTGCGATTGGTTGGTGAGGTATCTAAAACAGATTCTACCGTCTTGATAACAGGTGAAAGTGGCACAGGGAAAGAATTAATTGCGCGTGCCATTCACTATAATAGTAACAGGGCGTGCGGACCGCTCATAGTATTAAATTGTGCTGCAATACCTGAAAATTTACTCGAAAGTGAATTATTTGGTTATGAAAGAGGTGCCTTTACCAGCGCAGAAAAGACGAAAAAGGGACGTTTTGAATTGGCAGCTGGGGGTACTTTTTTCATGGATGAAATATCGGAAATGAGCATGGCGGTTCAAGCAAAAGTGTTACGCGTCATCGAAACTAAAGAGTTAGAACGGCTGGGAGGGACAGAAACTTTAAAAGTTGACGTTAGGATTATATGCGCCACGAATAAGAATCTGGTCGATTTGGTGAAATCGGAGAAATTCAGAGAAGATTTATATTATCGGATAAGCGTTTTTCCTATCACTTTAACCCCGTTAAGAGAACGAAGAGAAGATATCATTCCTCTATGCAAACACTTCTTAAAACGTTTTTCAACCAAAATGGGAAAAGCACCAATATCATTGAGTAAAGAAATGGAAAAATTATTTATGATGCATAAATGGGAAGGTAACATACGTGAACTGCAGAATGTTATTGAACGTGCAGTAATTCTTTGTAAAGGAAATTTAATAACGTCTGAGCACTTACTGACTTCAATAGTTAAAGACTCCTATTCGATTGAAAAAAGCAAACCGCAAACTACGGATAAAATGGTTTCTTTTAATCTTCCTCCGAATGGGCTATCATTAGATGCCTTGGAAAAAGAATTAGTTACTCAAGCACTTGAAAAAAGTAAAAATAATAAGACAAAGGCTGCAAAATTATTAGGGCTAACGAGAGGTACCTTTAGATATCGATTGCAGAAGTATGGTTTAACAAATTAGTAATGGTAAATATCAGCCATTCTGGTAGAAGTTAATTAATGAATAGTTATTATAAAATTTATTAAATGCTTGTGTAACATGCCTTAAACAAGATAGATATAACAATTATTTTGTTTTATATGTTTTTGGTATGATTTGTGCCTCCTATCTTTTTTATATGTGACAGTAATTTTAAATCAAAATTATAAAAAATGAAAGGAGGTGAAGAGGGTTATGAAGAGAAGCATATTTCTGATTGCTGGTATTTTTAGTTTGGTCTTTTTTTTGATTTCATCTGTTTTTGCCGTTTGGGATAAACCTTGTGATAAAAAGCAAATATTTGAAGCATTTTGGTGCGACGCCTGCAAAGACGTTAGAGAATTTAACGAATGTTCCGAGATAGGATATATTTGGGACTTTGAAAAACATCGTACCGCAGGTGATAAAACTCACACAGATTTACCTACTTGTTGGGCATGTCAAAAGATTGCTTACAGTTGTATCAATACGAATTGTAAAAAATATGGTGTGTGTTTACCAGCTCCTGGTGCTTGCGATGAATGTGGAGATGACATTACCAGTAAAAAAATTTGGGCTAGAGTTCTATTTAAGTGTCCTAAATGTGGTAAGGAGAGCCCAGAGGCGGGAAAGGGTTTTTCAACTATAAAGGGACGGTATGCACCGCAGATTGAAAAAGCCGGAGATTGCGAGACATGTAGTGTACCTTTAGAAATTATTTGTACAAAATCAGGCACTTGTCCGCATGTTAGCAAGTAATTGTGTTTTATAACGTACTGAAGGTCTTGGTTAACAGAATTAGGAGGGAAGGAAGAGCGATGAAAGGAAGAGGATGGATAGGAGCGGTGGTAT
>NZ_MJUW02000021.1 GCF_001753675.2 Candidatus Brocadia sapporoensis
GCTGGGTATAACGGCTCATGACAATATGACGGCCATCCGTGGTCGGTAAATGAACTTCTATCATTTGAATGCCCGACAGTTTTTCCAAAATCGCTTCAGACGTCAGCCCGCCGGCTCTCCCCCGCGCAAGATTGCGCAGTGTCGTGTGGAGACAAAAAGCCAAAAAGGAAACAAAAATATGGGCTTCAATTCTCCGTTCCCATTGGTGCCAGATGGGGCGGACGGAAAGAGACCCCTTCAAATCCTTAAATGCCTGTTCTATCCGCGTCAACAGCAAATAATTTTCCCAGACGGTTTCCGGCGCGGTGGCCTGCATGTTGGAACGAAGCAAATAACGCCCCTCGCGCCAATACGCCTGCCTCAGGCGTTCCCGATCCAAACGGAACCGGAACGTATTCTCATTAACGGGCCCCTGCGGTTTGGGAATAGAGATAGTGACCAGTCTGAAGTCTCGTCCGGCTTCTTTCTTGAACGAGCCAATATGCATGAGCAGGTCATCGCGCGTGAGGGCCTTTCGATTGCGAAGTTCGCGCAAACCCACCCACAAACGTCTGAGTCTGCGCCGACGCATGGAACGCTCCTTAGACACCCGATCCTGGCTTTCCACGTAAACGTAAAACTCCGATTCTTGCTGAAGAATTTTCACGCGGACGTTCTCCCTCGCCTCAATCCACGTCTTTCCCAGCAACGGTTTTTCTACATGCGTCAAATGCCCCTTCGGAGTACCAACCAAAGAATCAATCCCTCGCTCACGCATCTTTTCCAACATCTCCTCCGTTGGAATACCTCTATCCATGAGCCAGGTGCGCCGGAATTTCCCATATCGCTTTTCGATCCGATCCAGAAATTCCCCTAATGTAGCGCTATCTCTGGTATTGCCAGGATACACTTCGTAGGCAACGGGAAATCCTTCCGGCGTCAATACCAACACCACTACCACTCCGGCTTGACAGCAGACGCATCCTCCAAAATGCGTCCAGTTCCAGCATATCCCATAAATACAATCCCAACCAGCTTGCTCCCCACTCCCGTGGATGGCGCAACTCTATTTTGTCCAACCTCACCCGAACTGTCTCACAATCCGGTATCGGCAAGGATTCCCGGTCGTCCGGAAATAATGCCAGTTGTCTTGGCTGGGGTTCTTTACCCGACACCGCCTCTATCGTCCGAACCCACCCCGCGCGTTGATCGTCATTGAGTTCTCCCAAATAGAGAACCTGCCGCTGCACCACCCTTCTTCCGCTAACCCGGCGGTTCTCTACCACGCTCCAATATCGGTGGGTTTTCCCGTCTTTCGTTCGTGTCTTTTCCCGGAGAAACATGCGGACATTTTCGCACTTCCCCCCCGCATGCGTCAATAGGGTAGGTCGGCACTACAAGCCGTTTTCAAAACTCACTCCTTGAATATCGAGGCTTTCACAGCGATTCCTGCCCAAAAATAAACTTTTTTTGCCGCGAATTGCGAAAGTCGGGCTAACAGGACAAATAAAACAAAAATACTTGCAAATTTTTTTGCTTTTGCTAGATTAGTTGACTAGTGGAAAGAATGATTCCTATAATTCTCTATAAAATGCCGTTGAGTTCTGAATGGAAACTACTTGAGATGGTTATAATCAAAAAGCGCTACACCTTTTATATATTGTTGATGATGCTGGCAGTACTGATGGCAACACCACTCCAAGCCCAACACATCGCACGCCGGCTAGGGCATCCCTCTACGCGTTTTGCCGATCCAATCCACACACCTGAAGAACTGCGTGCCAGGTTAACCTCAGAGGATCTCTTTGCCGACATAGATATTATATTGAACCTTTGCAACGGTTGGCAGGGTAGCATTGAAGATTTCCGCCATGCAGCAGCAACTGCACCGATTACGGCGCTGCAGATTCCCGTTGGTACTCATCTGCCGGCAATGTCTTCACGCAAGAATGGAGAACCAATTCTGATTCGCGGTCTGGTCTGGGGAGGAGAGGAGCCGATTGATGCGTATGAATTCACCTTTTATTCGAAAGGTCGTCGTTACCGTTGTGTAACACCTAAACTATGCTGCAATTTTTGGGTTGAAGACCTTGGGCCGGATAGTCGTGTCCCCGTCCTGACGATTGAGTGTAACACATCGGATGAGGTTCCGATCCACCGCCCCGTGCGGGTATGCCTTACTGTGAAAAATACCGGTGATATGCCGGACGAATTGGTTACCGTAACACTGCCGGTTCCCGCGGGTGCGATATTCACACAATCAACCGGAGAGACCAATGCCGCTGCAAGTCGCGTGATCTGGCGTATTTCCAATTTTGCACCTTATGCGAGCAGGCACCTCTGCGCAAACTTTACCGTGCAGCAACCCGGTGACTTGACATTTACCCCCACGGCGTTTGGTACTGTTGCCCATCAGGTGGACACAATGTGCGTTACCCGCGTCTCCGGCATCCCTGCAGTTTTACTTGAAGTTGTTGACGTTGATGATCCTATCGAGGTAGGCCGGACAGAGACCTATGAACTCAGCGTGGTTAACCAGGGTTCGACTGCGCTTACCAATGTGGTAATCGTTTGCGCACTGGAGGACACCCAGGAGTTTGTGTCGGGCACAGGTGTAACGACTGCCCAAGCGCAAGGTCATATCATAACCTTTGCTCCACTGGCCATGCTCCCACCGAAAGCTACCGCTAAATGGCAGGTCATTGTGAAGGCCCTTGCCGCCGGTGATGTGCGCTTTTCGGCAGAACTCACGAGCGATCAATTTAAGCGTCCAATCAATGAAACAGAGGCAACACGGCAATATTAAAGCGCTATTGGCTTGACCATAGCCGTTCTTGGTTTATGGTTGTTCCTGACCTTGCAATTGCCAGTATGAAACGTTCTAAAGCTTCAGTATATTTAACCCAGTTACAGGATCAAACTCCCGCACTGCATCGATTCCGTCGAGTTCAATAATTACCGCTTCGAGCACAAGATACGTCTGGGAATTTTCTCTCAGACACCCGACTTTTACCGTGTCTTTTTTCCCGAATGCTGCATGGCAATGAACCTTTGGCTCATTGTTCTGATAGAAGATAGTTCCAAAACCGACGACTTCATGGCTTTCACCGAGCGCTCTCCATATGGGAGCGGGCGGGAGTTCATCTTTTTCTGGTCCTACAACGATCTTTCCCTCACGCATCCCTCCTAGCAGATAGAATGCGGCTGCACGAACATCCTCTTTTTTGGCTATACTACAGAGATTCCCAAGGACGTCCTCCTTGTCTTCAAATTTCGCAGCAATAACCCTCCCTATCTTTCCTACCTGATATTTCATTCTACAATCCTCCATGCATACATGACCGATTTACAAGGTGTACCGGTTGGCTCATTGTGGTTTAGCTTAAATAAATAAAATTATGATGTCAAGTTAATAGATAAAGTTAATTCCTTATTGACAGATGCGGTGGAAGCGCTCACAAGAAAAAATGACAAAAACTGCAGCCAGCCCGAATACCATTTGATAAAATCTATGAAATTTTCTTGAAAGCCCTGAAGATGCAGGTAAAATCAAGGGCATTCGGGGAAAATAATCATACTGGCAAACTCGATCATAATGAGAAATATATTACTCTTATTCCGGAGACACCAATGAAAACCAATGGTTTTAAAGATGCAGGCGAATGCTGGAAGGCTATCCTTTCAGATGCAAAACGGAACGTAGGCTTTCTTGAAGAAATAAAAAGATTTGCAACAGAAAATACAGATCCGGCAAAGATTACTTTCGGTACTTCCGGATGGCGGGGTGAGATAGGTACCGATTTTACCTTTAACAATGTGCGCATTGTAACCACCGCACTTATAGAAATGTTTAAAACGAGTGGGCAAGGCGTAATGGAGTCGCTTGGCGTAAAGGATTTTGATGAGATTAAAAGGCGCGGCATTATCGTGGGCCACGATAACCGGTTTTTAGGGCCAGAATTTGCTTCATCGGTGATGGGGTTGCTTGCGAACGAGGGTATCAAGGTTTTCTACGCAGGGGAAGCTATTACCCCTGAACTTTCTGCTGCTATTAGCATGATTCATGCAGCATGTTCCATAAACCTTACCCCCTCGCACAATCCGGCAAATTATGCAGGATTTAAGTTTAATCCGGCGGACGGCGGCCCTGCCGGCCCGGAGATTACCGAGGTTATTGAGAACCATGCAAACCGGCTGATGACGGAGAAGACAATTATAGAGGAAATAAAACCCATAAATTTTCAGAGAATTGATACAACAAGGATTTACGAGGACTTTCTTAAAAAAAGGGGCACGCTGAACCTTAACAAGATACGACGTTTTATCGAAGGCGAGGATTGTTGTATTTATATCGACCACGTTCATGGCGCCACACGGAGCAGGCCCAATGTTCTTCTTGGTGAGAGTCCAAAAATAAAATATCTGAGGACGGAGGACGACTATCTCTTTGGAGGTATACCGCCTGAACCATCAGCAAAGAATATAAAGCCGGTAATGGATGCATTAAAAGGGGAACGGTCAAAATTCAAGTTGGGGGTAATTATGGACCCCGATGGTGATAGGATACGGTTTACGGATGGAGAAATGGATATCACGATGAACCACTTTGGGGCTATGGCGCTGCATTTTCTCGCCGTATATAAGAATATATCTGGTGTATTAGTAAAATCGGTAGCCACAAGTAATTTTGGAAATGCCATTGCAGAGAAGCTTGGAATCCCTGTACGGGAGACGGCAGTTGGCTTTAAAAACTTCAGACCGTATATGCTTCAGGATGCACGGGAGCGGGCTATCGTCTCCTACGAGGAAAGCGACGGGATCTCCGGCTATAATAATACGCTCGAAAAGGACGCCATGTTCGGGTTTCTGCTCGCAATTGAGATGTTATCTGTAACGAAAAAAAACCTCGGTGGATATCTCCGCGAACTTGAGGAAAAGTTCGGAGCTTATTTTCCTGAAAGAGCTAATATTGAGGTTGAGCGTTCCCTTGCAGGCGCCCCTCTTTTAGAAAAACTTTCGCGCCTGAAAAGTAAGCTTACTGCCGGCGGAAAAGTAACCATTGGAAAAAGTTCTAAAAGTATTAAGACCGTTATAAGCATTGATGGAATCAAGGTAGTGCTCGAGGATGACTCGTGGTTTTTGATAAGACCATCAGGCACAGAGCCAAAGGTAAGATTCTATGTAGAAACAAGGTCTTCCGAAACTCTGAAAGATATGATTGAGACGGCTGACCGTTTGACAAGAGAGTCGCTTGCGTAACTACGTTTGAACGTATTTGGGATTTGTCTTTTTACCCGGGTAAATGTTTATGCGAGACAGTACGGGCAGAGATTGTGATTATTCAAAGCATCTTAGGGATGGTAGCTTTAATCACTATTGCCCGGGCATTAAGTGAAAGCTGATGGAAGTTAATTGATGTATAGACGACGATATTATCTTGCAACATTTATCTGGGAGGACTTACCTGTCCCCGAAACCTTGAATTAAATATTTGACATATCGTAGGTTTTTTTTATAATTAGCCCTCTTTGTTTTATGTGGTAAATTTTAGTACAAATCGCCTGTTTTTTTGGTTACTTTGAACCAAAGATTTTTAATAAAACAGACGGGTCTTTTTACCTTAATGACAATAACTTATTATCAATGAATAGGTTGTAGTTTTTTTTCTATTTTGGTACGAAAGATGCTCTTACTGTGGTACAAAGAATTGGACTTCGAAGTAACCTAGGGTATGGTACTGAAAATTATTTGTACAGTTGCTTAATTGCGATAAGACTAGCACAAGTACAGTATAAAAAATTTATGCGATTAAGCATGGGATATATTATCGGTAATGTGTCCTATTCTCTTTAGGAATTGCATGACGGTAATATAATAAATTATTTTAGGTGTTGGGAAAGGATTAAAGGTTACTTCATTGACGGAGGTCAAAGAAATTGGTAAGAAAAAGTCTTTTTGCGGGTTTAATTGCTGGTATATGTGTGATTGCGGCCCATGGCTTTGCTGAAGATAAACTGAAGGAGGAAAAAGAAAAAAGTGAATTGGCCAAGATTATGGGTGAAATAGATAAAAACTATAAAGCTGCAGAACGGATATCGGGATATTATAAATACAATGATAATGATTGGAGTGATTTAGCAGAAGCGAGTGCAAACATCGTTCAACTTACAAAAGTGGTGATTAGTAAGTTTTCACGGCCTGATGATAAAAAGTATCAGGATCTTAATAAATCGATGTTGTCTGAGGCCGAAAAGATGTTAGAAGTTACAAAGCGTAGGAATGAAAAGGGTGCATTGGAAGATGCGCAATGGCAGGTGCGGCGGTTAAGGCAGACATGCGCAGTATGTCACAAACACTTGGGGATTCATCTTTATCCACAGTTGTATCCTGGTAAAAAGGACGAATTGCAACCTGGCCAGGAAGAAATCCCGGCTCCAAAAGAAACCGGTGTGCCAAAAGATTGGTAATGAGTACTCAAAGAGCGTATTAAGTTTTTGAAATAATCTTTGATAAGCTTTGTGTTGCCGCTACCGTTGAGTAAAGTTTTTGCTTGACTCGTTTTATTTTCAATGATATAGTGTCGGGACTTGGGAGTTTAAAAACTAATCTGATCGTTATACTATAGAGTACCATAAGTAAGAGCTGGCTACTATCCGCTGTGCCTCATATTTCCCATACTTCTTTCTGCATTAAAGATGCATGAGCCATTGCTCTGTAATAATCTTGATCTATTTTTGGTTTGTCTTTCACAGAACGAAAAGGAAAGCGTTTTACATAAAAAGCCGAAAGATGCAAGAATGAGAAAAAAAGGGCAGAGATTTTTTTCTTGCTTTTTAAAGAATGTGAAATTGTAACTTGACACAGTGATGCGCTCAGATTTTTAGTAACGAAGGGAGGTGAAGTGAAAAATCAGAAGCTTAGGGGTGAATTCTAATATTTCAGAGTCTAAACACGGATTGAAGAATAGCGGCCCTTTTTGTTTTAGTCTATTTATTATGGGAAATGATTGTCTTGGAAGAAATTCGATAAGAGTCTGGAGATTGTAAGTAATTTAAAAAAAGAAAGTGAGGAGGAAAAAATGAGGTTAAAAAAAGGTATTTTTGCAGGAACAATTACCTTGTTCGTTGCAGCGATGTCGTCAGTGAGTTATGGACAGGCAAGCCAAGCCGAGTTATGCAAAAAAATGTGGGATGATTTTCAGGCAATGAGAGCAATGACCGGACTTTCCGCGGCTGATGATAGTAATTTTGGTAAATTTTCGGCGGCAGCAAAGGCAATTACCGCAGATACGGAGATCTCCAAGAGCAAATTTGCAACGGATAAAAATTATAACGTATTGAATGACGAGGTCATTTATCATTCAAACGAAATTGATAAAGCGGCAGCAAACAAAGATTTGGAAGAAATCCAGGTACAATTCAGAAGGCTAACCATAGCCTGCAGGAATTGTCATAAGATTTATAGATCAGAGCTGAAACTGGTTCCGTAATATACTTAAATATCATATCCTACATAATCTAAATGAGGAGGGTTTGAATAATGAAATTGTTCCGTTTATCATATATAGTGCCTGTTGTTGCAGGTTTAGGGTTATCTTTGGCGAGTTCTGTATGGGCATTAACGCACCATACCCCTGGCGACACTACAAAGAGCCCTTATACGATTTTTGCTGGTCTTGGTTTTGCGGTTCAGGAGAGCTGTTATTATTGCCACGGAAATGGTGGTAAGGGCACTGCCAAGGGTCATGAGTATGGAGTGCCAGATTTTACAGATCCGGCTTTTCAAAGTGCTTGGACAGATGAAGCGCTTGTAAAACACATCAATGCAGGAAAAGGAAAATGCCCTGGGTATCAGGGAAAGATGTCACCGGAAATGATTGAGAAGATGGTGGAGATTGTAAGGAATTTTGGCTCGAAATAATCTTTTCGTGAGCGTGCCTTACAACTTCTTCTGGATACAAGGTAAAAGGGCATATGAAATATTCATTTCGTATGCCCTTTCTTTTTTTGTAAAATCAGGACGCTGAAATAATATCAGCATGGAAAAGATGACGCATCTGCTCTATAGCAAATTGGTGTTCGTGTTGTGTAAGTGCGGCAACACAATTGTCAGGTATTACAATCTGATAGCCTCTCATATAGGCTTCCGCTACGGTATATAATATACAGATATTGGTGACAACCCCGGTTATGATTATGTGAGTGATACCACACCTTTTCAATATCCTGTCCAGAGATGTTTTGTAGAAACAGGAATAACTGGTCTTATTAACCAAATAATCTTGTCTGTGTGGATGAAGTTCTTTGATAACCTGAGCGCCATCGGTTCCCTTTACAGCATGTCTGGACCACAGCTTAAATTCTCTATCAAATTTTTTATGCGCGTCGCAGCAAAAAATAACGGGAATGCGCTTCTTTCTTGATTTTTTAAGTTCCTTTTTAATGTTATCGATTATGGCTCGTGCCTTTGGTACCTCCAAGGGAGCGCCTTCTTTGACGAAATCATTTAACATGTCACAAATAAGGAGTGCACACCGTGCTTTATCATGTTGTTTCAATATTTTTATACCTCTTCAGAGAAACCAAGCCTTATACTATAACACGGGTAAAATCTTCCGCAAAAATGATCTCACCCTTATAAACGTCTTTCAGGGCATTATTCAAATGGCTATTATTCTTTCTGAAGGTATCGCATATGGGATAAAAGTGCGATAAGACCAATCTATCACATTGGGATTCATGCGCAATTTGTGCACAAAGACGTGGCGTTAGGTGCCCTTCTGCCGTTTGATCGTTTGGAAGAGAACATTCAAGAACCAACGTATTAACTTTTTCAGCGAGGCGAAGAATCCCGTCGCAATACCCCGTATCGCCTGAGTATGTTAAAGTTTTGCCATCCATGGATTCTATACGGTAGCCGATACTGTGTATTGTATGTTGTACTGGTTCCACGATAATTTTCCAGCCGTCAAATTTTCTTTCCCCTTTCTCAATTTCGCAGAAATGCAGGTCAAAGGTCTTCGGTTTTATAGTTTCACCAAACACTGATAGCAAACCTTCATAAAATGTCTTTAATCCCATAGGTCCAGTAACATAAAGTGGCTTGGTTCTTTTTGGGTCATTATATCGCATCGCAAAAAGGATGGAAACGAGATCTAACGAATGATCAGGATGAAAATGGGAATAGAATAGGTGGTCAATATCTAAATAGGTAACATCCGCAAGGAACAACTGACGTAAAGAGCCTGGGCCGGTATCAAAAACTAAATATTTTTCTTTTATCTTTACAAGGGTACAGGGATATGCCCGCGTCTTCGATGGTGTTCCCGTACCAGAACCGATAATGGTTAATTCCATTTTACAAAATTCTTTCCAGCCATGCCACCGGGTATTATCGTAAATATATATGCTACTAAAAACGCCCTTACTACAGTAAACGTAATAAATAAGTATTCCCGCAAGTGTAGTCTATGAAAAAGCATATCAAGAAAAATAGTATCCTTGTTAACAAGAAAACCTCATTGCAAGAGTTTTGACAGCTTTCTGGCATCGGGTAGCGTAAAATGTTTTGTGCAAATTTAAGATAGGTTAGAAAAAGACGCATTCACCTTTATACTTGGAGTTGTGGAATTTGAATAACTATAAACTAGGGAAGAAGAATACGCCATGACAGAATTTAGCATTAATGTAGCAGAAGTTAAAAAGTATATCAAGGGGTTAATAGAAACGCCTGGTAAGATTTTTGTATGGTACGTTACCATGTCAGAGAGAATGTGGACCAATATTTGAGTGAATTAATGGAAGCGGAGTCGACGTATTATATAGGGCGGGAGCAATATCAGAGGCGAGGCGAGGACAAAGTAAATCACCGGAATTGCTGATATAAGCAGCGATTTACCCTGAAAGGCATATGGGAGGTTGCTGCTAATGCTTAATTACATAAATTGCTGCTAGCATTTTTTAACTAACATCCGTGTATTTTTCAAGCATTCGAGGTAGTAATATATTATAGCGTATTATTGCAATTAAACACTAAAGTACCGGGAGACCAGAAAGGGAAGTTTAAGACGTCCATATTACCTACCCCTACTTTTGCAATTTGGGGAGGGTGCAACCTGCTGAGATAGCAAAATCAGGAGGTTATGTAAAAAGGTCGGCATTACAGACCGACCTGTCCGGACGCGTAAACCTTGACAGGTTGTCCAAGAATTCAGTGGCCAACCTAAACGCATTCTATATAGTATTTGAACGAAAACCAGCCGAAGGCAGATAATACAAAGTAGAGAAGGCGAAAGAATTGAATAAAAGTATTGAATACATAAAGTAGGAGAGGTAAACTTATGGCAAAAAATGAGGATTTCGTTATTAGCGAGGCGGTAAAAAGGGCAAATATTCGATACGACAATAAAAAGGCAAAAGACATTCGACAGAAGACGAGAAAGAGACCTGTACTGAGTTAATCGAAGTATTTGAGCCGCAACAGGAGTTTGGCATCATACCCATTTCCGCGGTACAATCGCCAATCAAGAGCCGAGATGAGCTACCGCCGATATTGCGGGTATTGCAACATATCCATGTGTCACACCGGAGTTAAACGCGGAGGTATTCAGGGTATTTAGAGGGAAAGGTACCGAAGGAGAAGAAAAAGACGGGGAGATACGGGATGGATTTGTGGCATATCCTGGTCTTATCAGCAGAAAGATTAGGGTGTTGGATGCTGATTACGCCGGCTGGATGATTTCGCCAACCATCATAAGCTTATCAGGCAGATTCTTGGGGTAGAGACGACGTTTGGAGAGGGCAAGAGATTTTCAAGGCAGGGTATCAAGGACAAGGCAAGTTTATTGGATGAGGAGACCATCAACAAAATCAATAAGGCAGTGGTGAGAGTGGATTGACGAGTAGTATAAGTGAAAAGATAGAGGCAAGTATGTTGGCAATCTATGAAAGGGTGCTCTCAACAAATCAGATAGAAGGTATATGCTGCAAAAATGGAGAGACCTGAGTATTTTCACGGGATATCGAAAAAGCACATTAACCTGGTGAAGAGACCTGTATGGAGTTAATCGAAGCAAGAGTGATAGAGGGTGAGCAGATACCGGTGGAAGGGAAGGTGTATTCGTCATTTGAGCCACATACGGAATGGTTGTACAAAGACAAGGCAAACAAAAGGGTGGAATTAGGGCATAACATTCTGGTGGCAAGTGATCAATGGGGCTTTTTCGTGGAGCAACGGGTTATTGAGAGACAGGCGGAGGTATTGTTGCCGATTCCTCTGGCAGACAAGTTGTTGAATCGATTTGGAGAAGACGCAATGGAGAGTTTCAGCTTTGATAAGGGTTTTTACAAGCGAGAGAACAAGGAGTTGCTGAGCCGTGTCTGAACGAAAAGTACCAAACAGGTCATTTCGAGCGGAGCGAGAAATCTTTTGAGCATTGAAATTGTAGGGTTTGAAGATTTCTCCCTTCGGTCGAAATAACAAAAGTCTGTGTTTTCGTTCAGACACTAGATAATTGTAACGTTCCACCGGTAGTCTGGAGTATCATAGTCACCTTTAGCACATGACTCTGTGCCTATGCTTTTTTGCTTAGGGTTTGTTAACATATAGTATTCATACAAATGGGAAGCGATGAAACTTAATGTCTGATAAGCTTAGAGATAGGACTTGAAAATTTCCACATTTATTGTATCATTTCTACAGTTCTTTCTGCATCTTCAAAAGAATATTTTAGCTATCTCGTCCATTGAAAATAACACATACTACAAAAAATATTAATACAAGAATTTGTATTGTTTTAGTCTCCATTTCGTTGCTCTTTTTGTTCATCGAGTACCTGACACATCTGGAGTTTATGTTCCATTTATCCGCAATTCCGCTTGAAATATTAGCTGGTGTTTTTATTGTAGAAAAATTTTTAGAGAACAGTGAAAAAACGGAGAAACGAAGGCAACTCATGTTCATAAAAAGTTATGTGTTTCGGTCAGAGTTGCTTAATCTTTTTATTGTTAATTTTGATGCACTTAAGTCCCCGTCTCTAACAATGTCAAAAATCAGAAATGCAACCTTAGAAGAACTAAAACACATGCGAAAGGAAGCCAATACGATAGAATATCAATCACCGGAGTTGATGGAGCCGGTAATTATGGAGTACGTCAAGGCCGAGCACGTTTGGCGTAGTTTTATGGAACGAACGATTACCTATAATTTTGAGGAGAGTTTTCGCGATATGATATTTATCTTGAACTTTATCCACGATGTCAAATTATTTAAAAATAATAACCCTGATAAACTTTTCATTTATGAAGCTGAGAAAAATGTGTTATTTATGGAAAAAGCAAAAAAGGTGTTAGGTTCTGGTATTCAAAAATTTTTGGATTACACTATCGAATTAAAGGAAAACTATCCCAATACGTTTGATGAACTCATTTCTGACTACGAATTGTCATCAAAAATTAGGGATACCTAAGCTAACAGAAGAGAACTGTAACGACGTAAACTGATCTCACATTCCTGGTTTTATGCAAAAATGAAATAACACTATTTACGCGGATGAATGTACCGAATGAAAAATTCATGAGGCTTGCCATAGACAAAGCAAAGCAAGGCGTTGAAAATGGGCAAACACCTTTTGGGGCATGTATCATAAAAGATGGAGAAATCATTTGCTGTGTGCATAATACCGTTTGGGAAAATATGGACATCACTGCACATGCCGAGGTTCATGCAATCAGAACGGCCGGCAGAGCATTGAATACCGTTGATCTGACGGGCTGTATAATTTATTCTACCTGTGAACCTTGTCCCATGTGTTTTAGCGCCTGCCATTGGGCAAAAATCTCGAAGATTGTGTATGGCACAAAAATCGATGATGCAAAAAAGTTAGGATTCGCTGAGCTTACCATTTCGAATATGACAATGAAACAGTTTGGCAACAGTCCGGTAGAAATAGTTTCAGATTGCCTTCGAGATGAGAATTTGGCACTTTTTGAATTTTGGAATAAACAAAAGGACAAGAGGATTTATTAGCTTGCTCATCATTGTCAATACACACATGAAACCACATGAGGCATTTACTTGTCCAATTCTGCCAAAGGAGATAAGATGACTCACCCGTTAGATTATTACGAAGCACAGCATAGCAACCATCATACGCCCTCCATCTTAAATCCCATTACAAGAAAAAACAGAGCGGCTTTTGATTCCCCGACTTCCGTTTTCTTGTCCTCATCAAGGAAGATACGGGTGGATAAAAACAATTTCTCAAACATGTATCTTGTACATTATAATATCGCAAATGTATCTCTAAAACATTTCACCCTTGTGATCATTTTTGCCGGATTGTTTTTGCTTGCCAGTTGCTCGACTCAAAAGGAAACGACGATCACCCATCAGAAAACGGTCATCTCTGCTCGTGAGGAAAAACCTGCACTTACCAAAAGTGAAGTGACATTGACCATTCCCAAAAAGGAGAGAGGAATCACTGAAGAATCCTTGAAATGCATAACGTGTCATGAAGAACATGGCATTACGCATGGGTGGGTAGCAGATTGGGAAGGTAGCAAGCATGCAAGAAAAGGTGTGGGATGTGAGATGTGTCATATCAGTTCTGTCACAGAACTGGCAACAATGGAAGCCACAGAATTGGAATATCTTGGCTCACAAGGAAGCAATTGTGAGGACAAAAAAGTTCGCCGTCATGTCGCAGCCAGCATGTGTGGCAAATGCCATAAAAAAGAATACCAGGAATTTATGAAAAGCCGACACTCCATTGGCTGGGAGCGAATGCTTGAGTGCGGAAACCTCATGTCAATTCCAAAGGACATCCGTTCAACAAAATGTGGACAGTGCCACAATATCCAATTCAAATGTGATTCATGCCACACCCGACACACCTTTAGCACCCTTGAGGCGAAAACTCCGGAGGCATGCAGAACATGTCACACGTGTTCAGATAATCCGCATTATGAGATGTATATTTCCTCCAAACACGGAAGTGTTTATATGGCAAGTCAATCTGGCATATTAAAAGAATCTCAAACCGTTTCCTCCCTAAGATCCCCTGTCTGTGTTACCTGCCATATGCCTCAGGGTACTCATGATCTCAGTTTCGGACTTACCCATGGCCCGGTTGCTGGAAATGGACCCTATTATATCAATAGAAACGGAGCCGCTATAGATGAAGTTGAATTTACAAAGAAAAGAATAGACATGCTGTCGATCTGTAATATATGCCACTCATTCCCTTTTGCAAAAAAGACATTACTGGATGCTGATGACGTATACAAAAACGTTGAGGCTGTTATAAAAGAGGCTCGGGATATCGTCTCTGAGTTGGAAAGAGAAAATCTATTGTCTCTATCAATGATCAAAACAGCGGGAATGCTTTTGCCTAGCCACGCCTCCGTTCAGGAGACCTTACCATCGTACACAAACAAATCCAGGACAGAACGCTTGTTTATCAAATTAACACAGAGCGCCGCTGTTAGCTGGAAAGGAGCTTTTCATGAGAATCCAGGTTATACAAACTTATGCGGGTGGTCAAAACTCCAGGAAGATTTGAGTGATATGAGAGAAGAGGTAAAGAAGATCCATGAAGAGGTAGAATTTCAGAGAAAGATGAAAATGAAATTACGGTAATTTTCATTTTCTACAGTTGAAAATACTTCAAGACAGTAAATCCCCTTACATCATTACCTTTGCAGAATTTTGTGTGAGTAAATTTTCAATATTATTCCTTCTATTTAGTACGACAAAACAAAGGCTTTTCGGATAAAATAGGAACTCAAAATTTTTTCATGCCTGAATTACTCCTGGGATTTTCCAAAATTGCGTGGAATGAAAGATGCCTTGGTAAGATTTATCGCATTGAGGGCTAGCAAAAGCACGAAAGGGAGACTATAATAAAAGCAGGGCTAGTTTACAATGCATACGTATCTAGCAACTTGAGATTTTACCCATACATAGCTTAGTAAGCCCAAATATTTTACATTTCAAATAAATACAAATCTTTTATTGTCTACCGACTATCACAGCATTTTAAGCTACAGGTCTGCATCTGCAAAACACTCTTATAATCACAACCGGCAATAGTAATTTTATAAATATTGGAATTTATTTACTATTAACATTTTGTTTGTACCTTCCGATTATAGAGGATATTTACTATGGCCAGAATTCAAAAGATACCCAGGGGCATGGAGAAAGTTATGAGCAAAAAGAAGTTGAAAATACTTCTAGTCGATGACGATGAAGATGACTACGTCATAACAAAAGATCTACTTTCTGAAATACGATGGATGAAATTTGATTTGTACTGGGAAAAGACACACGAGAATGTGCTCAAGCTATTAAATGATAATCAATTTGACCTCTGTCTTTTCGATTATCGACTAGGCTCAAAAACAGGGTTGGATCTCTTACAAGAAGTAGTAAAAAATGGTTACAAGGGACCGGTTATTATATTGACTGGACAAGGCGATTATGAAATTGACAAAGAGGTGATGAAAGCAGGCGCATCAGATTATCTCGTCAAGGAACAAATTTGTTCATCTTTGCTCGAGCGCTCTATTCGTCACGCTTTAGAGCGTAAACGCACAGAAGAGGCATTGGTGGCATCTAAAGATTATGCAGAGAATCTTATCAACAGCTCGATTGATATGATTATAGCTACAAATACGGATCGTCTGATCACCGAGTTTAATCCCGCAGCACAAATGGTGTTTGAGTACAACAAATACGACGTGCTATACAAACCCTTTCGCATTCTTTTTGCTGACGGAAATGAATGGCAGCATATTAACAGGAAAATTGAGCAGAAAGGGTGTTTTTCCGGAGAGGTAATCAAGAAAAAGAAAAATGGTGAGACCTTTCATTCATATTTATCTGCATCTGTTTTAAGAGATCTGAAAGGTGGTGAGGTGGGAATTATTAGCATATCACGTGATATTACTGTGCAAAAGCGTCTTGAGGCGCAACTGTTGTATAATGCTTTTCATGATTCATTGACTGGTCTTCCAAATAGAAAACTTTTTATGAATCACCTGGAAAAAGTGATAAGACTCTCACAAATGGATAAAGGTTTTTTATTTGCTGTTCTTTTCCTCGACATCGATCGCTTTAAAGTCATAAATGATAGTCTCGGCCATGCAATAGGTGACAAATTACTGATTTCGATTGCAGAAAGACTCAAGGAATGTCTGCGCCATAATGATATTGTTGCACGTTTTGGCGGAGATGAGTTTGTTATACTCCTTAGTGATATAAAAGAGAGTTCGTGTGCAAAAGTAATTGCCGAAAAAATCTTAAATAAACTGAAAGAACCTTTCTGCCTTGATGGGCACAGCGTATTTACCGGCACGAGCATTGGGATCGTTCTGAGTGAGGAATACTACGATCGGCCAGAGGATATTCTGAGAGATGCCGATACCGTAATGTATCGTGCAAAAATGAATGGCAGATCGAATTATGCAATGTTTGACAAAGAGATGCACGCTCATGCGGTAAAGACCTTACAGATGGAGGCTGACCTTCAAAGAGCGATTGTGAACAATGAGTTCAAATTGTATTATCAGCCCATTGTGTCGTTAGCAGATGGTAATATTACCGGTGTTGAGTCTCTTATCCGTTGGGAACATCCACAGAAGGGTTTAGTTTCTCCGGCAGAATTCATACCACTGGCAGAAGAAACGGGAATGATTGAATCAATTGGCAGATGGGTAATAAAGGAGTCTCTTTCTCAGAGTAAGATCTGGCACAATGTAGAATATTCAAACGTGTCTCTTTCAGTAAATGTTTCTGCACGACAATTCCGGAGCCATAACTTGCCGGAAATAATACGAAGGATATTAGAAGAAACCGGCATGGATTCTATGGCTTTTGACTTGGAGATCACGGAAAGCACTGTCATGGAGGATATGGACAGAAGCATTAAAACATTAGAAGAGTTGAACAGCATGGGTGTAAAAATCATGCTTGATGATTTTGGTACAGGCTTTTCTGCAATAAACAACCTACGGTTTTTGCCGGTGAACGGAATAAAAATAGATTTGTCTTTAACGAAAGATATTGCTACGAGTCCTGGCGCTGCAACGATAGCCAAGGCAATTATCAATATGGCGCACGGCCTTAACAAGAAAGTAATAGCTGAAGGAGTGGAAACGGATGCACAATTGGAATTTTTACGTTCCCATAATTGCGATATGGCACAGGGCTACCTTTTCGGTAGACCCATGCCGGCTAGTGAACTAGTGAGAATATTGGAAAAAAATTCAATGCATTACAAGATATCGAACGATAAAAAAAGCGTATCAACAGAACATCCATTCGAAAGAGCTTTGTTAACCCATTTTCGGCACCACCTACTTCCTCATAATTATGCCTCTTAAACATGAATTTCCACTATCGGCTTATTGAAGATACATCACCGCTTAAGGAGATCCTGTTTCACTTTATTGGTGATTTCTTGCAATTGTGTTTCATCAGGAACGTACTGAATCTTTATGCTCTCCATCATTTCGAAACCGCATTCTTTCAAGGTGTCTTCAACATGACCAACTGCCTGACCACCCCAACCATATGAACCAAAAGCTAGTCCAATTCTGTTTTTTGGAGACAAACCTTTTAAGTAGGTTAAAAAACCAGCTACTGTCGGGAGCATATTGCTATTTAACGTAGGAGAACCAACACAAATAAATCTGGTAGTCAATACATCAGCCACGATATCCGAAATGTGACTATTCCTAAGATTCGTCATTTTTACGGGAATTCCATGAGATTCAAAAATTTCTTGAAGAACGTTGGCAATCTTTTCTGTAGACTTCCACATGGTATCATAAATTATCAGACATTTATTATCTACCCGATTGGAAGCCCACTTCTTATATTCTTCTACTATAGTCTTTACATGTGAACGCCAGACGATCCCGTGACCTGGGGCAATCATGTCTACCCTTAACGGAGAAACTAAATCCATGGCCTTTTGAACCTGGCTTGAATAGGGCAAAACAATATTTGCATAATATTTTTCAGCCTCATCGATGATGATACCAAGAGGATATTCATCATCAAACCTTTCTGAAGATGCGATATGCTGTCCAAAAGCATCATTAGAAAAAAGAATACCATCTTCGATCAAAAAACTCATCATGTTATCGGGCCAGTGTATCAGCGGAGTAAGAACAAATTTGATATTTTTCTTACCAAGAGCAATAGTTTCATCAGTCTTGACAACTTTAAAATTCCAATCATTTCTTTTATAATGAGCCAATAATCCCTTCTGACCATGCGGAGAAGTGATAATTGTGGCATTTTTTGCAGTCCTTGTGAGAAGTGGAAGGCTACCTGAATGATCCATCTCCACATGATTTGAAATAATGTAATGAATGTCTGCGGGGTTTATGAGAGATGATAGCCTCTGCATCATTTTGTCATAGAGGTATGGTCTTACACTATCAATTAAAGTGATTTTCTCATCAAGAATCAGATACGCATTATAGGTTGAACCCCTCTGTGTTGAATATCCATGGAAATTCCTTAATTCCCAGTCAACTTCTCCAACCCAATAAATCCCCTCTTTTAGTTTAATCGGATTCACGAATCTTCCTCCAATAACAGAAACATTCAATAAATACTCTATTGTGTTTTACTTGTAACCAAACCGAAAACATTTAATTGTTGTTATACTAGCACATTCTAGCACGAATAGAAAACAAAAAAGCGCTGGACCATTCTCAGCGTTGCCGGTAAGAACACATGCCTAACCACTTACCCAAGCAGCGCCTCCGCAATACGCATGTCATCAGGCGTTGTAATTTTAATATTGTCATCTGTACCTGGCACAATCTCTACCCTGTAGCCGGCCTTTTCCACCATTTCCGCATCATCCGTAAATTCCCTATCCCCGTTTCTAAATTGATTGAAGGTTTTTAGGATCAGTTCCCTTTTGAATCCCTGAGGCGTTTGTGCCATCCACAGGTTATTCCTAGGAATAGTTCGTTGGATGTACAAATTATCTCCAGTCTCTTTGACGGTAGCTTTCATCGGTGCAGCAAGAATAGCAGCATGAGATTCTCTCGCCCTGTTTATTACAGCCTCAATATGCTCTTTTCTTACGAGCGGTCTCACTATATCATGAATCAATACGATTTCAGCATCAATCCCAGTCTGGCAAAGTCCGTTATACACGCTATCCTGTCGTCTTTTTCCTCCGGGAACAATTTTCTTTACCTTGTGTGCATTGAGGGTGTCCTGCCATCGATCACAAAGGGTTTGTATCTCCGTCTGTCCAACGACGAAGATGATTTCATGAACCGTTTCTATATGAGAAAAACGCTCAATGGTATAGAGGAAAATTGGCTTGCCATGAATTTGCAGGAAAGGTTTCTTAATACCCCCTCCCATGCGTAATCCAAGTCCTGCCCCAACCAATACAACAGACACTTTCATGTTAAATCCGGTAGTATCTTACAATAAATATTTTGACATTTTTAACAAAAATATGGATAAAATTAACCCTGTCATAGTTGACTCATGAATTATGTGCTTCTGATTTTATCTTTTCCGATTCGTTCGGATTAGGCTTTATCACGGAGATATTAAAAAACGCTAAGTTTTAATAACCTTTAATGTGTCCCGAGTACCTTTGTGTTGAGCCGCCTTAAACCCTTTCATATGGATAAAAAAGTTTTTTGTATTCATCCTGTGCAAAACGGTCTGTCATTCCAGCAATATAGTCACACACTGCCTGATAAAGACCTGCCTCTTCTACCCATTTCTGATATTCGATAGGAAGTTGTTTGGGATTTTTAATAAACGCAATAAAAAGTTCTTCCAGAAATCGTTTTGCCTTATCAGCCATTCGGACTACCCGATAGTGTTGATAAACATTTTTAAAAAGAAATTCCTGAAGGTTTCTCTTTTGCTTAGATAGGATGGGAGAAAAGGACACGATCAGGCCGGGATACTGTCTGACATCCAGGACCGTTTTGATACCTTCCTGTCTAATCCTGGACATCGTATTTTCAATGAGATCGGTAACTTCAAGGTCAATTATCGTCTTAATCGTTTGTGCAATGACTATATCACGATCGTTAATTGTATATTTATGTTTTACTCTTTTCTGTGTCTCCCGCCACAAATCAACAACTTGCAAATCATCATCTGTGATAATACCTGCCTTCAGGCTGTCATCCAAATCGTGATTGTCATAGGCAATGGAGTCTGCCTTATCCACAATTTGTGCCTCCAGCAATGGCTGCTCGTTGGCATGATACTCGGTTGCGATTGATGTACTATCGTAAGGAGACTTATGCTTGATTATGGACTCCTTGAGTTCCCACGACAAATTCAGTCCGGGGAAGTCGGGATATTTGCGCTCGAGGATATCAACAACACGCAGTCCGTGAAGATTATGCTCAAATCCCCCGTGCCCTTCCATAAGTTTTTTTAAAGCGTCCTCGCCGGAATGCCCAAAGGGTGTATGTCCCAAATCATGCGCGAGGGAAATAGCTTCTGCAATATCCTCGTTCAGATTCAATACCCGAGCAATACTTCGTGCGATTTGTGAAACTTCCATGGTGTGAGTCAATCGGGTACGGTAATAATCTCCCTCATGATTCACAAATACCTGGGTTTTATATTCAAGTCTCCGAAAGGCCGTTGAATGAATAATACGGTCCCGGTCTCTTTGATAAACACTGCGGTACTCATGCTCCGGCTCAGGATATTTTCTGCCCCGTGAGTCCTTACTTTTCATTGCGTAGGAGGCAAGCTCCCGCTCCTCTCTTAACTCTATTTCCTTACGGGTTAGCATGTGGGTGGATAGTTACACGTGTTTTTTGAATTCTCTATAAATATCTTCTAAAGATTGTGGAATAACTTTTGTGTCAGAAATGACAGGCATAAAGTTCGTATCACCATCCCAGCGCGGTACGATATGGAGATGGAAATGACCAACAAGCCCTGCTCCGGCAGATTTCCCCAAATTCACGCCTAGATTAAAACCATCCGGGTTCATCATGGTCGCAAGAAGTTTTTTCATATCTCTTGTTAGTCTCATGATTTCCAGCATTTCATGATCAGTAAGATCTGAAATATCAGGCTTGTGCTGGTTGGGCACAATCATAAGATGGCCGCTGTTATACGGATATTTGTTTAGGATACAAAAACATTCTTTTCGCCGAACCACAATGAGATGTTTTTCATCATGATTGTCGAGAAATGAATTGCAAAGGAAACACCCATTATCTTTCGGATGTTCTTGAATATAGGTAATGCGCCATGGTGCCCAGAGATTTTTCATCGATTATCACTCACGCATCTTCATGGAAAACAAATTTAACAATAAAATATGTTACGACCCGCATCCCGTACATGAAGATGCAGTACAACTTCCACAACCACCGGAACCACCGTCAGAACCAGCAGCTCCACCCCCTTTTACAGACATTCCAAATACAGAAAATATTTTTTTGACATTCCCACTTTTACAGGACGGACAAAATAATTTTTTTCGTTCAGATGCACTCCGAAAATATTCGTCAAATTTTGTATCGCACTGATTACACTGAAAGTCGTATATTGGCACAGTGATTGCTCCGGTACAGACCAAATTTCATTTATTTTCTAAATAAAACTTCAGAATATCTTTCCAGGTCACAATTCCCACAACATCGCCCTGGAAAGAAATAACGGGAAGGCATGACATATTATTTTTCAGAAGAAGGTCAGCGGCAGATTCAATGCCCGTCTCTGGATATATGGTAACAGGATTTCGAGTCATACTCTAACGCGTTCTCTTCTTCAAGGTATCTAAGTTACGGGTCGTCTCAATAATTTTTCCTAAAAAGAACTTGCCGCTTTGAGAAAATCACGGTCGGATATTACACCCACAGGTTATCGGTTTTCCACAACCGTCAGATGATGAAACCTGACGCGCCAAAAGATCATACGGATTGTCAGGAGGATATCGTCCATTTCTACCACGACCACTTTACCGGTCGTAATCGATAACATCAACAATCATATTCTCCTTATTTCCTCTCGAATTACATCAAAACGCTTGTTTATCGATCATTTTGGTAAATAAGTCATGGGATTTGCAGGCTTATCTTTTACGTAAATTTTGAAAGTAATCTCTTGCGATTTTCCGGCGCTCGTTGGACGAATATTTGCAATGGTTTGTGCCGTCTCCACGTGACTGCCTTCTCCCACTACGGGACTACAACACGATTCGTATAGAGTGCGTATTCCCCCCTCATGCTTGATCACAATGACAGATATGTCACCTCCTGCGCCAGAAACTGCCTCAATGGTGCCCTCTTTAGCAGCAACAACGTTTTGTCCTGCCTGAGGCAATATAGAGATACCATGATTTTTCGTTCCATTTCTCACTTCACCGTATTGTGATACGACTTTCCCTTTTACTGGCCATGTAAAACCGCGGGAGGACGCATCCCTTGCAGTTTTTCCTGTTGACAGACGACTTGAACGTGATATCGACGAAGGAGATTTCTGCGATTTCCCAGAAACAGGAATGGTAAGTTTTTGGCCTACCTTCAAGTCCTTTGTACTCTTCATATGGTTAGCCTTTAGTATTGCATTCACAGATGCTCCATAATTTTTTGATATACGCCATAACGTGTCTCCTTTTTTTACAACATAATACGTTGCCTTCTCACTTTGAATCTGAGGTTGATATGTTGTGCTAGCCTTTTGATCAGCAATGGACCTCATTTCACTCTCCAGTGGAGCTGGCACTTCTGTTTTCTTAGTTTGCGTAGCACAACCCCCCGCAAGAGTTAATACAGAAATAATGAGAATACCTTTAACTGTAAGATTTATTAAAAAATAATTATTCATCTCATCCCTACTACAGAAAATATCTAACTCATGCTATCTAACACTTTCTCTTTTACATTTTTGATCAGATTTAATCTTGTTTGGTTGCAATTTTATCAGCGCTTGTAAACAAATTCAAGTAAGAATAGTTGACAATATTTATTCACCTAAATAATCTTTCTTTTAATAGATTTCTTTTTTGCTTTGTAATTAATGCTTGAACGAAAACCAGCCGAAGGCCGATTATACAAAGGTAAGAAGGCAAAAGAATTGAATAAAAGCATTGAATTTATAAAAAAGGAAGGGATTTGAGCAGCAGGGGAAGCTTGGAGTCATATCCATTTCAAAAGTATAACTGCCAATAAAGAGCTGAGGTGGGCTCCCATCGATACTGAGAGTATTGCACATATCTCTGTCAAACCGGAATTGAACGAGGAGGTGTTCAGGGTATTAGAGGTGAAGGTACTGAAGGGGAAGAAATAGACGGGGAGATGCGGGATGAAATTGGGCATGATATTCTGGTGGCAAGCGATCCATGGGGATTTATCGTAGAGCATCAGGTTGTTGAGAAAGAGGCGGAGGTGTCATTGTCGATTCCCCTGGCAGAGAGATTGTTGAATCGGTTTGGAGAAGACGCAATTGAGAGTATCAGCTTTGACAAAGGGTTTTACAAGCGAGAGAACAAGGAGTTGCTGAGTCTGTATATACCGGAGGTAATTATGCCCAGGAAGAGTCGGAAGAACCAGGAGGAGCAGGCAGAGGAGTCGGGCAGGACGTTTCAGAATCTCAGACATAAGCACTCAGCAGTGGAATTGAACATCAATCGTTTGGAACATCACTGCTTGGATAGGTGTCTGGATAAATGGTTGCATGCATTTAAAAGGTATTGTGCACGGGGAGTGGCGGCTGCGAATTTACACAAGCTGGGAAACGTGCTTCAGGAGAAGGTACGAAAGAAACATGATAAATTGAGAAAAGTAGCTTAAAAACAACAAGAAGCAGCATGGCAAGGGAGATACCATCTCCAGACAAGTCTAAAATGAAGGGAAATGAGTAAGAAATACTTATTTCTGCCAGAAGCCTAACATCAAATTTTATGAAAAGATTTTAGTAAGTGTAAAATCGCCCTGATGCTTTTCAAAAAAAGGATGTTTTTCGTTCAAACACTACGTAGTTGTTTCGTTTACTACAAAAAGGCTATTTTTATAACGATAGAGTTTTTTGGAGATCGTTTATCAGGTATCCAGCGCTTGTCTTGCTTCTCCCGCTACATATGCGGAACCGGTAATACAGATCATGTCTTCTTTGGATGCCATTTGTTTTGCCATAGTTATGGCACTCTGAACGGTATTTGCCGTGTCTGGTTGTTTGCCACAGAGTTTCGTTATTTTCTCATATAAATCCTCGGGAGGGGCGGCGCGGGGGTTTTTGCTCCGAGTGATAATAATTGAGTCTGCCTCCATAACGATTTCCTTCAGAATGTTGTTTAAGTCTTTGTCTTGTGAGAAACCCAGGATCAAGATTAACCGCCGGAATGTAAAATTTTCTATCAGTGTCTCTTTAAGGAATCGCATAGAATCTGCGGTATGCGCAAAGTCCAGAATAATGGTAGGATTTTTTGCAACAACTTCAATCCTTGCCGGACAATGGAGAGAAGCAAGGGCTTCCCGGATGATGTCGGGGTTTACAGCAAGGTTGTCTTGTTCTCTGAGAATTTCAAATGTGCCGAGAACCAGGGCACAGTTTTTTGCCTGATGAATGCCAACAAGAGGCAAATAGATGTTATCATAGGAACCTCGCCAGGTCTTTATCATGCACCGCATTCCCTGTGTACCGTCTTTTACAAGATGTTTCACTGCTTCAACCCGGATATCTCTGCCGAAAAGGTACAGGGGAGCGTTTTTCTCCCTGCAGGTGTTTTCTATGACGGAGAGGGCTTCTGCGCTGTCGATACCGGATACAACAGGAACGCGATGTTTGATGATACCAGCCTTTTCATACGCAATGCTTGAAAGAGAATTGCCCAGAATTGCCGTATGATCGAGCCCGACATTCGTAATGATTGATACCATTGGCACGACAACATTGGTGGAATCGAGGCGTCCGCCGAGTCCTACTTCCAAAACAGCCATCTCTGTCCGCTTCCTTTTAAAATACACCATGCTTATTGCCGTAAGGATTTCGAAAAAGGTGGGAGATGCGGATGGCTCTGTTTCCTGTAAGTGCCGGATGTACGGCTGGAATTCATGCATGATGCTGGCAAATTCAGCCTCAGATATCTTTTGACGATTTATTTGAATACGTTCTTTTAGATCGATGAGGTGGGGCGAGGTAAAAAGTCCGGTGATAAGACCAGCGCATTCCATGACCGTGGCTGTCATGATAGCTGTGGAGCCCTTTCCCTTTGTGCCGGTTATGTGAATGCAGGGGAGCCCTTGATGGGGATTTCCTATATATGCAAGCAGTTTTTTCATCCTGTCCAAACTGAATGTGGATGCATTATATTGAAAGCTGATCAGTTTTTCATAATCGATAGCTTTGTAAAGAAAGGCCAGGGCATCCTGATATGAGAGCGAAATAGGTTTGTCTTGTTGGTTATTCATGGGCTATGTTTGTGGTATCAAGCGTATTTTTAATAGCGACGGGCTCACGACTGTGCCGATTAAGCGGATATAACAATGCAACGGTTACAACAAAATCAACTGAGAAAAGAAGGTGTATGGATTTCGAGTCAAATGCCTTTTTTCTTCTTTGTGTTTTGGCGGGTAATTTTGCAATAGGAGTCTTATTTTTTATAAATGCCAGAGAAGGGAGTCGAACCCTTACCCCCTGTGACGGGGACCAGATTTTGAGTCTGGCGTGTCTGCCAATTCCACCACTCTGGCATAATTTCCTTAGTATAATGTTTTCTCTTCGGGAATCAAAGAAAATTTTATGGTTTTGTTGTGGGGGGCAGAATGCCTGGTTTTGAAACCGACGCTACTCGCATCTCGGTATCTGCCTGGATATTTTTAAGATGATAGTAATCCATTACCCCAAGGTTTCCCTCGCGAAGGGCCTGAGCAATAGCCTTCGGCACTTCAGACTCGGCTGCAAGTATTTTTGCTGTATTTTCTTCGGTAAGAACTTTCATCTCCTGCTCACGGGCAAGAGCCATACCATGGCGTTTTGCGGCGTCTGCCTGTGCTATGCATTTGTCTGTTTCTGCCTGATCTGTCTGCAGTTTTGCATTGATATTGTCGCCTATCGCAACGCTTACGATATTAACCGAAAGAATTTGAAATGTGGTATCGCTATCACATTTCTTTTCCATGACCATCTTGGAGAGTAAATCAGGGTTTTCTAGCGCTTTTTTGTAAGTTTCAAACGTGCAGACAGTTGCAAGGATACTTTCTCCAACGCGTGCAATGATGGTCTCTTCGGTAGCCCCGCCTACAATTTTTTCAATATCTGTGCGAAGGGTGACTCGCGCCTTCAGTTTTACCTGAATACCGTCCTTGGTAACCGCATCCAGCGTAGTACAACCTTTCGAAGGGTCCGGACAGTCAATTACCTTCGGGTTGATACAGGTTTTCACGACATCAAACACGTCTCTTCCTGCAAGATCTATTGCGCAGGCATGATCAAAACTCAGTTGGATGTTCGCCTTTCGGGCGGCAATAAGGGCACGAACAACATGATTAACATTTCCACCTGCCAGGCTGTGCGCCTCAAGGGACGATGAGGCCAGATCGATTCCAGCCCTCTTTGCCATAATACGATGATCCACGAGAGACCGTATATCGACGTTCCGAAAGGTCATGCTGATCATTTGTGTAAGAGATACGTGGGCATCCGATATAATGGACTTGATATAAAGCCCACCGTATTTAAAGAGGATAAATGCACAGGCAGAAATAAAAAAAAAGAGCAAGACATACAAAAATATAGATGCACCTGTGCTCATCACAAGAAGTGGCATATATTGCATATTTTTTTCCCCTCTCTAAAAACTCTTTTCTATTTATGTTAGGTTTTTTTCTGTTGTCCAGCCCGGACAAGCACAAAAAAAATTTTCATAGTAATAAATAGGTAATATATCAGTTTCGTGAAAACACGTCAAAAGAAAAAGGACCAACGTAATGGATTGCACGGTTATGCCGTGCAAAGTATATTCAGGGTGCATGAATAATAACCAATGTGCGATTCAAGGATGACGGCATCCTGTCTGTAGAAAAGACCAAAATAGCAGATGTGCTGGTCATTGCCGGATTTCTATTATATTCAATGTTGAAATCAAGCATTTCAGGCAGCAGTCGGTTCTAATTGGGGGAGAGCAAGGCCCCGTGTGAAAGATTGCCGAATTGCTGCGCGTGTAATTCGAACAACAAAGCGCGGGAGACGATACATGGATCCGTGTGCTTTTTGTTTCTTTTCTGTCCTTTTCATTCCCATGGTATTTTTGGTTGTTTTCTTGTCTTCTTTTGTGCTATATTTTTTACTTCACCGATAAAGACGAAATAAATTATTTGCCTCCGGTTTAACTTACGTACCTTAAAGGAACGCAAGAAAAGGTAGTCGGGCAGATGGTGAGTTATTTTGTAGCAAGACAATTTTTATGAAATACCATGATGCTATCGTAGTAGGCGGGGGGTTGGCAGGTTTAAGGGCTGCCATCGCACTCAATCAGCACAATGTGAAGGTTGCGGTGATTTCAAAAGTTCATCCCATCCGGTCGCATTCCGTTGCTGCCCAGGGCGGAATTAATGCCCCTCTGGGCAATCATCCGCGTGGCATGTACGATACGTGGGAAAAACACGCCTTCGATACGATAAAGGGGAGTGACTATCTTGCAGATCAGGACGCTGTTATCCGTATGACAAAGGAGGCTGCCCGTCGTATCTATGAGATGGAGCACTGGGGTTGTCCTTTCAGCCGGACTCCTGAAGGAAGGATCGCCCAGCGTCCCTTTGGTGGCGCAGGCTTTCCCCGTACCTGCTATGCAGCGGACAAAACCGGGCATGCCCTTTTGCACACGTTGTACCAGCAAATCATAAAATTTAAACAAGCGGCGGAACGGAAGGAAATGATAATTTATGAAGAGTGGCTGGTTGTAGAGCTGGTGGTAGAGGATGGCGTCTGTGCCGGAGTAATAGCCTTGGATGTGATGAGCGGGCAATTGGAGGCGTTCCATGCAGGAGCTGTAATATTTGCAACGGGAGGTGTTGGCCGTATTTATGGGAATAGCACGAATGCGCTGATTAATACCGGCATGGGTATGGCATTGCCCTATTGGGCAGGTGTGCCACTTAAGGATATAGAATTTGTTCAGTTCCATCCAACGACATTGTTGGGTAAAAATATCCTGATTACCGAGGGGTGTCGCGGTGAAGGGGGAGTTTTATTGAATAACAAAGGCGAGCGGTTTTTAGCCAAATACCATGATTCAAAAAAGGATATGGAAGTGGCTCCGCGTGACATCATTTCCAGAAATATCATGCACGAGATTATGGCAGGCGGTGGTTTTAACCAAAGCTATGTGCATTTGGATTTAAGACACCTGGGAGAGGGAAAGATTGATCAGAGGTTGCCTGGTATACGGGATATTTGTAGAGAATTTGCCGGAATAGACCCGGTTGTCGATCCCATTCCTATTCAGCCAGGGCAGCATTATACCATGGGAGGAATTGATTGTAATACGGAAGGAGAAACGGCGGTAAAAGGTTTTTATGCAGCCGGAGAGGTGGCTTGTGTAAGTGTGCACGGAGCGAACCGGCTGGGGGGAAATTCATTGTTGGATACCATTGTTTTTGGTGCGATTGCTGGCAGTAATGCCGCCTTGTATATACAAGGATTGGAGGGGAAAAAGGGTGAAGGCGCTCTCACTGACGTCTTAAAACGTGCAGAGGAAAGGATCAATACATTGGGTAAATCCGGGGGAGGGGAAATTCCCGTAGATATCAAAGTTGCCCTCAACAAGGTTATGGATAACAAGGTAGGTATCTTCCGCGATGCCTCCCGATTGAGAGAGGCCGTGAACGATATCAGGATCTTGCAAGAGAGGTATCAACGAATTAAGCTGAATTATACTGGAAAACGAGGCAACTTCAGCCTGGTATGGGCATTAGAGCTTAAGGGCAGTCTTGATGTGGCTGAAGCTGTTGTCGCAGGCGCACTCGCACGGGAGGAGAGCCGAGGTTCTCATTTCCGGACAGACTTCCCAAAACGAGATGATATAGTTTGGCTAAAACACACGTTAGCGTATTTCACCCCGGATGGTGTAAGACTGGATTATAAGCCTGTTAACATCGGGCCATTTGAACCTAAGGAAAGAAAATATTAACGGTGGCATAACAGCAAACATGTTAAATATTAAAATATTATTTGCAACAGATATTATAGAAAAGTACGGAGATATTGCCGGATATTTGAGACAAAATGGATTTTCAGATATCACGGTTGCAACCCATGGTGATGAAGTCATAAGACATCTTAATGAACATGTACCCGATTTTGTCATCCTGGATGTAAACCTGCCGGTATTGGACGGATTTCAATTGTGCAGGATAATGAAATCTGCAGTATACAAGAATTGCATCAACATTCCCGTCGTTCTGTTGTCGGGAACATATCAAACCTATTTGACATCTCAATTAGCAAGGTCGGTAGGCGCTTATGGTATTCTCTATGCGCCGGTAGCGATGGAAGATTTGCTGAATCTGATTAATCATAAGTTTTATCCTGAAAAGGTTCCTACTGGTAAAGTCGGGTTTTTGCAATATCCGGCAAAAGTAATGGTTACTACACAGGATGCCGATACAGTAAGGATTCTAGAACATTCTATGCGCCTGGAAGGGTATGAAATTCTGGCTGTGCCTGATATAAAAAAGATTCTGCATGTGTTGAAAATTGAGAGACCGCAGATTATCTTTTTGTCTTCTGATATGATGGCAGAAGATGATCCGTATATACTGAGGCAGATCAGGGAAACTATACCTGAAGCCATAGTGGTTGTAATAGCAAACAGGGGTGCAGAGGTCATGGTAATTAAATGGATGAAGGCGGGCGCAGATGACTATATCTTCCAGCCTTTTGATGAAATGGCGGTCGCCGGCGTTTGTAACCGTGCGGTAAAAAAGTATCATGTGAATCGCCTTGAGAAACATTTGAAAGAAGTGGATTTAAAATTACATTCCGTGATAGAGGGCATGGTTGACGGTATTATTCTGCTGGATACACAGGGTAAAATAACGTTAATAAACAGGGCGGGGAGGGAAATGACCCGGCATCTGGATGTCAGGATGGCCGATGATGGTTCTATCCTTGGTTTTAATAATCTTGAAATCGAAGAAATTTACAACGAGATATTTGTCAAAAAACAACAGTACGTTTCGTATGAAATACGTACGAAAGAAACCGAAGAAAAATACTTCGTTGTCGTTATTTCCCCTTTACATGGAGTAGGTGGGGAGAAAACCGATATCGTTATTGTGCTCAGGGAGGTAACGCGGGAATATCAGTTGCAACACCAGGTGGTAAAGACGGAAAGACTTTTTGCCGTAAGTAATCTGATCGCAGGGGCAGCTCATGAATTAAACAATCCCCTGGCAGGTATTCAGCTCTGCACAGATCTTGTGCTCAATGAACCTTCCATTAGTGAAAAGGCAAAGAAATATTTAAACAGGATACAAAAAGAGACGGACCAAATACAGAGTGTTATAAAAAGCTTGTTGACCCTTACCGGGAACTACACCCTTTCAAAAGAACAGATCAATGTGAACGATATTCTTGAAGAAATTATCGAGCAAAAGTCGAATCAATTTGAATATGCAAACATTACGATTTTCAAATTTCTGGATGAAAAGTTACCCGCAGTTTTTGTAGATAAGAAACAAATCCGGCGGGTTTTCCTGGATGTCATAGAAAACGCTTGTGCCTCGATGGGAGAAATAAAAAATGAAAAATGTTTAACCATCCGTACAGAATGGGAGAGTGAGAAAGTAAGGATAGTTATGTCGGATACGGGTCCCGGCATACCAAGAGAATATCTTACGAGGATATTTGAACCATTTTTTACTGCAAAAAATATTAAGCATAGTAAGGGCACCGGATTGGGTTTATCCATTGCTCAAAGCATAGTCCAGCAACATAATGGCAGGATTTATGCGGAAAGTGAGTCCGGTTCGGGAGCAACATTTGTGATCGAATTACCAGCAAATAAACATTCTTAGGTATCATAGCAAGCAGCCATATATTTTTATTATCTCATACGTTTGATGACCCAGCTATCTCATAGCGTTAAGCGGTTACACTTGTCCGCGATGTTTGAATCTATACACGGGTTTGGGATCTATCACACGGACAAACGAGTTTGTCCGTGCCACCCTGATGCTGAAGATTGTTTGAGCAGCGCGGGCAGTTTGTCACCCGCTTGTATGGGAAATTTTTTGGTCTCCTCGGTCTTTTTGAATGGGAGGGATTGTGAAATGGGACATACGAATATGCAGGATAATACAGTTCGGGGTCTTCACGTGCGCAAAAGGAGCAAGGTGTTCCGGTATTGTGTCGTGGTATCTTCCCTGTTTGTTACGTCAATGATCATGGATACCGCATTGACACGGGCATCGGCCGAACATCAGGTAATATCCGGCTCTGTCGCTGGCTCAAATCCACAATCGACCGGAGAGACTGCACCATCACGGGTCGTGGAAACCTACGGTAAATTACCGTTGTATTTCATCCGGAACGACGGACAGATGGATGGAGAGGTGAAGTTTTACGAGAAGGGCAGCGGGCATGCCACCTTCTTTACCGGAAGAGGTGTAACGTTGTCGCTATCAAGGAAACAGGAAAAGGAGACAAGCGACAGAGATGAAGAAGGGAGCAAGACGGTAACTGCAGGTGACACAATCAAACCAGGTTCACCCGCGCTGCAGGAACGACGATTGGCGACAGATGACAAGGATGCAGCATCGAAAAGAGAAAGACCGCACACCGTGCATACAACTCACAACACGGCAACTCCTCAACTCGTTAAACTCGTTCCCCTGGGCGCAAAGAAGAATCCGGAGATCGTGGCGGAAGGCCAGCAGGAGTGCAAGGTCAATTACCTCATCGGCAACGATCCGGCGAAGTGGAAGACCAGTATCCCCACGTATCAGTCGGTCGTTTACCGGGAGCTTTACAAAGGCATCGACATGAAGTTTTACGGGAACAACCGCCAGATGGAATACGATATCATCGTAAAGCCGGGTGCAAGTCCGTCCCGCGTGCAACTGTCCTACGAGGGCGTAGAGGATGTGCGGATCCATGAGAATGGCGATATGGAGATCGTCCTGGGATCGTCTCTGAAAGAGGGGGCGGCGGAGGGTTCACAACGTAAATTAGTCAAGAAAAGACAACCCCCTGAATCCCCCTTTGCTAAGGGGGAAGCTGGAGTATCCGTGGAAACCGGGGAATCCCGTGAAAGAAATGAACGAGCGATCCTACAGAAAAAACCCTATGTCTATCAAATCATCGATGGGAAGAAGGTAGAGATTGACGGGAAGTTTAGGGTCCTGAGTTCAGGGCATGGGATTAGGAATCGGAAATCTGAGACCTGTGATGGGCTGAGCCGGGCCAATAACCAAACCTCATCGTTCATTTATGGTTTTACCGTCGCCTCGTACGACAAACGCTACCCGCTCGTCATAGACCCTACCTTGATCTACTCCACATACCTGGGGGGAAGTGGTTCTGATGTAGGTTTTGGCATAGCGGTAGACAGCGCCGGCAATGCGTATGTGACTGGGATTACGTTGTCTTCCGATTTCCCAACGAAAAACGCCATGTATGGAACCAATACTGGTAATGTCGATGCCTTCGTGACAAAGCTAGATGCATCGGGCACAAGCCTTTCCTACTCCACGTACCTGGGGGGAATTGGTGGCGATTGGGGTTATGGCATAGCGGTAGACGACGCCGGCAATGCGTATATAACGGGGTGGACGGGATCTTCCGATTTCCCAATGGAAAACGCCATGTATGGAACCAATACTGGTTATTACGATGTCTTTGTGACAAAGCTAGATGCATCGGGTGCGAGCCTTTCCTATTCCACGTACCTGGGAGGAAGTGATAACGACAGCGGTTATAGCATAGCGGTAGACAGCGGCGGCAATGCGTATGTGACGGGGTATACATATTCTTCCGATTTCCCAACGGTAAACGCCCTGTATGGAAGCTTTAATGGTGGTTATAACGATGTCTTTGTGACAAAGCTAGATGCATCGGGCACAAGCCTTTCCTACTCCACGTACCTGGGGGGAATTGGTGGCGATTGGGGTTATGGCATAGCGGTAGACGACGCCGGCAATGCGTATATAACGGGGTGGACGGGATCTTCCGATTTCCCAATGGAAAACGCCATGTATGGAACCAATACTGGTTATTACGATGTCTTTGTGACAAAGCTAGATGCATCGGGTGCGAGCCTTTCCTATTCCACGTACCTGGGAGGAAGTGATAACGACAGCGGTTATAGCATAGCGGTAGACAGCGGCGGCAATGCGTATGTGACGGGGTATACATATTCTTCCGATTTCCCAACGGTAAACGCCCTGTATGGAAGCTTTAATGGTGGTTATAACGATGTCTTTGTGACAAAGCTAGATGCATCGGGCACAAGCCTTTCCTACTCCACGTACCTGGGGGGGAGTGATTACGATGAAGGTCATAGCATAGCGGTAGACAGCTCCGGCAATGCGTATGTGACGGGGTGGACAGTGTCTTCCGATTTCCCAACGGTAAACGCCCTGTATGGAAGCAATACTGGTAATGTCGATGCCTTTGTGACAAAGATAGCTGCATCGGGCACAAGCCTTTCCTACTCCACATACCTGGGGGGGAGTAATTACGATGGAGGTCATAGCATAGCGGTAGACAGCGCCGGTAACGCGTATGTAACGGGGTATACATGGTCTTCCGATTTCCCAACGAAAAACGCCTTTGATGGAAGCTTTAATGGTGGTTCTTACGATGTCTTTGTGACAAAGATCGATGCATCGGGTGCGAGCCTTTCCTACTCCACGTACCTGGGGGGAAGTGATTACGATGAAGGTCATAGCATAGCGGTAGACAGCTCCGGCAATGCGTATGTGACGGGGTGGACAGTGTCTTCCGATTTCCCAACGGTAAACGCCCTGTATGGAAGCAATACTGGTAATGTCGATGCCTTTGTGACAAAGATAGCTGCATCGGGCACAAGCCTTTCCTACTCCACATACCTGGGGGGGAGTAATTACGATGGAGGTCATAGCATAGCGGTAGACAGCGCCGGTAACGCGTATGTAACGGGGTATACATGGTCTTCCGATTTCCCAACGAAAAACGCCTTTGATGGAAGCTTTAATGGTGGTTCTTACGATGTCTTTGTGACAAAGATCGATGCATCGGGTGCGAGCCTTTCCTACTCCACGTACCTGGGGGGAAGTGATTACGATGAAGGTCATAGCATAGCGGTAGACAGCTCCGGCAATGCGTATGTGACGGGGTGGACAGTGTCTTCCGATTTCCCAACGGTAAACGCCCTGTATGGAAGCAATACTGGTTTTTATGATGCCTTTGTGACAAAGATCGATGCATCGGGCACAAGCCTTTCCTACTCCACGTACCTCGGGGGAAGTGATTACGATGTTGGTAATAGCATAGCGATAGACTGCGCCGGCAATGCATATGTGACGGGAGAGACAGATTCTTCCGATTTCTCAACGAAAAACGCCATGTACGGAACCCATAATGGTGGTTATACCGATGCCTTTGTGACAAAGATAGGCGCAGACGCAATGCCTACGCCTGTTGCTACACCAACACCATCGCCAACTGTTACAGCTACGCCAGGCGCACCAACACCCACGCCTATGGTAACATCAACCCCGGGCACGCCGACCCCAACCCCATCGCCAACTCCGGAACCCTGTAAACCGAAAAAACTTCACGTGAGTCCAAAGTCTTTAAAACTTGCAAGGCTGACGAGTGTGCAAAAAATCGTGACCTTAACCTGCAAAAAAGGTTTACCATCGGCAAACCGTCTGGTGAAGGTTAAAATAGTGAGTGGCAAAAAACGCGTGACGGTTTTACCAGCCATGAAAGAGACTGACGAGCATGGCAAAGCCGCGTTTACGATTACCGCTACAGAGAAGACGGGTAATGCAGTAGTGCGATTCAAATATAAAAACCTGACAGGCGATGTAACCGTAAAGGTGAAGAAAAAGTAATGATCTGTCAATACGGGATTGACACGTTGAGCAATGAAAAGGGCCGAATCTCAATTCAAAGGCAAAAAAATGGTCGTTTCGTTTTTTGAAAGGAATTTCCTATGTATTTCATGTGTACGACAAGAGAAGAAACATTTGCCGCCTTGTGACACACCCCTAAATCCCTTCTTTTTAGAGGGGGACTCTTGTTCTCCTCTCTAAAAAGAAGGGCCGGGGGTGTGTTTGGTACGGACAAACGCCGTATTTTTATAGAGTGCAGAAATCTTCCATGTTTCCGGGATTTTTTATAAAACTGACCGATTACCTTTTTTGAAGTTTTTATCCTATCTTTTTTCCATTTAATATAGGGAATTTGGTTAAAGCTTTACTGCATTATGGTTTTTAAGCAAGCAACAGGAGGGTTGTATTTATGACAGAACAACGAAAAAAAGTCGTGCTGGCCTATTCAGGTGGGCTGGATACCTCAGTAGCGATTCGATGGATTCCTGAAAAATATCATATGGATGTCATTACGGTGACCATCGACCTTGGCGCAGTGAAGGATCTGGATGCTATTCGGGAAAAGGCGCTAAAAATTGGTGCGAAGAAGGCGATTGTCATTGATGCGAAGGACACGTTTGTCAAGTATTTTATATTTCCCGCCCTGCAGGCTGGCGCCCTGTATGAAGGAGTTTATCCACTGGCAACGGCCCTGGGCAGACCGCTCATTGCGAAGCTATTGGCAGACGTGGCACATGAGGAGAAGGCGGATGCCGTGGCTCACGGATGCACGGGAAAGGGAAATGATCAGGTCCGGCTGGACGTGTCTTTGCAGGTATTGAATCCGAAGTTACAAATTATTGCCCCTGTGAGGGAGTGGAAGATGACCCGGGATGAGGAGATTCGTTATGCGGAGGAACATAATATCCCGGTGGAAGCAAAGATTAAGAGCCCTTACAGCACGGATGAAAATCTTTGGGGCAGGAGCATTGAGTGCGGCGTGTTGGAAGACCCATGGGCAGAGCCACCGGAGGAGGTTTACACGTGGACAAAAAATGCAAAGGACGCCCCGGATGAACCGGAATATCTGGAGATCTACTTTGAAAAAGGCATTCCTGTAGCCATTCATGAGAATGAAATGGATGGAGTGACTCTGATTAACACCCTGAATGCGCGGGGAGGAAAGCACGGCGTAGGCCGTATTGATCATTTGGAGAATCGTCTGGTGGGTATTAAGTCCAGGGAAATCTATGAATCCCCGGCGGCGATCATTTTGCATACAGCCCACAAGGCGCTGGAAGGCATGATTATGACAAAGGATGCCCTGCGCTTTAAGGATATTGTCTCGGCGCATTATGCAGATTTGATTTATAACGGACTCTGGTTCTCTGCATTTCACCAGGATCTGGTGGCCTACGTGCTGAGCAGTCAGCGTCTTTTGACGGGGACCATCCGCGTCAGATTGTCGAAAGGGACATGCACCGTCGTGGGACGCAAGTCGCCATTGTCATTGTATAGCGAAAAATTGGCAACCTATCAGAAAGAAGACACCTTCGATCACAGCGCATCTCTTGGATTTATTAAAATATATGGGCTGCCGGTAAAGATACAGGCACAGAAGCAGATGGATATTTTAGCAGGCAAAGAGGCTTTGCGTCTGGATTCGATCATGCCGCCAAAGGTTAAATCTCTTGAAAAAGCCGAGGGGGATAAAAAGGTGAAGTAATGAAAGTGCTTTTACTATTCCCACCGTCGTGGCATCCTTCACAACCCTACCTCAGCCTGCCTTCGTTAACGGCCTTTTTAAGACAAAATGGTGTGTCTGATGTTATCCAGCGGGATCTCAACATCGAATTACTGGATATCCTCCTTACTGAAAAGACTTGCCGTGAATTTTATCAGAAAATTCTTGATAAATTAAAATACCTGGATCGTCCCGGGTCCCCCTGCCGGGATATCCCGGGAGAGCAGGAAAAACGCCAGGTATTAATTCATGCGGTGGAAACAATTCCTGCTTTTGCGAAAAAGGTGGAACCTGCAAAAAACACCCTGAGGTCAGAAGGATTTTATGACCTCAAAAGGTATATGGAAAGTGTCAGTATCATAAATGAAGCGCTTGGAATGCTTTCTGCCCTGTATTACCCTTCGTCTATGACTGCGCTCAATAATGATATGCGGTATTCCGTTTATTCGTCCCGGGAGATTTTTCAAGCGCTTGATGATGAAGAAGAAAACATCTTTCTCAATCTGTACCAGGACTACATTCTTGCTTCTATCCTGGAGTTTTCTCCCAAGGTGCTGGGTATCTCCGTAACCAGCACCTCCCAGATCATTCCCGGGCTGACCCTGGCAAAATTGATAAAGGATCGGGACAAAGGAATTCACATCACCATTGGTGGAAGTGTCTTTACCAAGCTCATTGAAAATATAAAAAATGTACATGGGTTATTTTCCATTGTTGACAGTTTTATTGTTTTTGAGGGTGAGCATGCCCTCCTGGAACTTATCGGACAGCTGGATGGCAAAAGAGATTTCAGGAAAGTGCCCAATCTGATCTATCGGGATAGCAATGGTGTCAGGGTCAATGAGCCTTTTTTTGCGGAGGATTTAAACAGACTTCCCACACCGGACTTTGATGGGCTTCCTTTGAAGCTTTACTATGCCCCTGCGTCCATCCTGCCGGTGCAGACCTCGCGGGGGTGTTATTACCGGAAGTGTGCCTTTTGCAATCTGCACCTGGATCACAGAAATTTCCGCTTGCGTCGGCCGGAGTTGCTATTGGAGGATATCCATGTGCTTTCGCAAAAATATCACACCCCATATTTTTTCTTTACGGACGAATCTGTTCCTGTCAATCAATTACGTGAGATATCGCAAGGGATATTGAAAAACCAATGGGAAATACGATGGATGGGTGGGGTACGGTTTGAGAATGCCTTGAGCAGGGACGTGCTTGAGAAGATGTATGAGTCCGGATGCAGGAAACTGGTCTTTGGACTGGAGTCATCCAATCAACGCATATTGGATCTCATGAAAAAGGGGATAAACGTCGATGTTGTGAAAAGAATACTGGGTGACTGCCTGAAGACCGGTATATCATTCCACCTCTATGTAATAATTGGGTTTCCGACGGAAACGGAAAAAGAAGCATTGGAGACGCTCGACTTTGTACTGAATAAAGATTATCTGAATTCACCGGGTTTTTCCTGTTTGCCGTCCCTTTATGGAATGGAGAAAGATTCTCCGATTACTCAAAATCCGGCGGCACATGGATTAAGGAGTATTATGGCGCCCTCCGGTGAGGACCTGGGATTAGGTTATTTTTATGAAGTAGAACAGGGAATGTCCCCGGAAGAAGCCGAACGAATGTATCATTACGTAATAAGCCGGCTAAGTGAGAAATTGTGTCCGTTTCCCTATAATTATTCTTTGTCTGACGGGCTGTTATACATTACCCACAGAAGACATGCGTTACCGTTTTAAAAACGTTCAAAGCGTCTGTTCCGGAATCTTCGTTTGCTTGATTTCACTAGTAACTTCCCGTTCTGGACAACAGGCATGAAAATGTGGTAGTTCGTGATTATTATAATGCATTAAGATAGCGATACCGTAGAATAGGCTGATTTCAGGCATTCGCCGTATCTTTCATTGACATATTACTTGACTTTTTCTGAAATTGTAACTACCTTAATGAGACTAAATTGATAGAAATATGAGGTTTCAGGCGGTTCCGAAGATAAAACGAATAAAATACATTTCTTTGTAACGATTATCTGTGGGTCACAGACAAATACGGGTAAATACAGATTATTTAAAATGCAGGGGTTAAAAATCTTAAACCCCAATATCATGTGCCTGCAAAGATCCGCATCCAGTTTAAACAGGCTTCGAAGCGATTAAGTTATGTCTTCGGTTACCGGGTGGCATGGACAAACTTGTTTGTCCATGCCACCCGGTAACCCGCTTAAATAAAATGAAAATTCTTATACGTAAATTTAGGATTCTTCATCGATTCATTCCTCAAAATGATAAATAGGGTTATTCTGGGCAAAGCGAAGAATTTTACCAGATTGATGCATACTTATGAAACTAAAGGATGATTTAAGAAGTCAGATTTTATCTAAGGTAAAGAAGGTCGTTGTTAAGATAGGTACCGGTATTCTGACGACCGATGATGGGCATCTGGATAAAGAGCAGATAAAGAACCTGGCAGGGCAGGCTGTGGAATTGAACCAGATGGGATATCACGTTGTCGTTGTGAGCTCAGGTGCTGTTGGTTCTGGCATGGGGGAACTCGGTATTGAGAAAAGGCCCGTTACGCTGCCTGAGTTGCAGGCAGTTGCAGCAGTAGGTCAAAGCAAATTAATCAGCATGTATGATGATTGCTTTAAATTACATGGCTACCATGCAGCGCAGATACTCCTTACCCGTGAAGACTTTGAGGACCGGCAGAGATACCTGAATACCTGCAATACGATCCATACCTTGTTTCAACTTAAGGTTATTCCCGTGGTGAATGAAAACGATACAATCTCCGTGGACGAAATCAAATTCGGCGATAATGACGCGCTTTCAGCACTGGTAACGAACCTCCTGAATGCGGAGTTGCTGATTATTCTTTCTTCTGTTGATGGTTTATATGATAAACATCCCACAGGAAAAAGCAAGGCGGCAGTTATCCCTGTTGTAGAAAATGTTTCGGATGAGATACGGCAATTGGCCTTTGATTTAAAGACCAAAAGGGGTGTGGGTGGAATGCAGACAAAGCTGGAGGCGGCATCCGTTGTAACAAATGCCGGGGAGGCGGTTATTATTGCCAACGGGAGGATGGATGGAGTATTAAAAAAGATCGTACAGGGTGAGCATCTTGGCACACTCTTCCTTCCTAAGCATGAGAAACTGGCAAGCCGTAAACGATGGATAGGCTATACCATAAAGCCAAAAGGGAAGATTTATATTGACGATGGGGCCATGCATGCCCTAAGAGACAAGGGGAAGAGCCTGCTTGCTTCAGGAATCGTGTCCGTGGAAGGGATTTTCTCTAAAGGTGATATTATCTCGATTAGCGGAAAAGGGAACGGGGTGATCATCGCACGCGGTTTGACCAACTATTCTTCAGCAGAAATTGAGAAGATTAAGGGCTGTAGTACCGTTCATATTGCCAAAGTGCTGGGTTATAAGTTATACGACGAGGTTATTCATCGGGACAATATGGTAATTTTATAGTATTGCCTTGCAAAATCTTCTTTTTCTTCATTTTTGTAAGAACACGTTTTGGCAAGTTTTAACAACACATTTACACAAGGACGTTCCACATGGAATATCAATTTCTAATCGATACCTATGAGACCGAGCGGATGAAGACATTGAGCGCCTGGAGCATGTTTCAGGATGAGGATATGCATGTGCGCCCACGTCCCAACGACAGGCGCGGAAGAAATGCCCTGGAGCATATGGTGCATCAGTGTATGAGTGAAAACCTCTGGTTTCGTAATATGCTGGAGATCGACGTTGGCGCTCCGCCTTTACCAAAGCAGGAGTCTCGTTTGGAGTTTATAAAACGCTATGCGGAGGATTCATTAAAACGGCTTGCAGCCTTACAAAAGACCGATAAGGCATGGTGGGAAAAGGTTATGCCATTCTTTGATGCAAAACGGTCGAAGGCATGGATCATGACGAGGAGGATCACACATTCAGCACATCACCGGGGGCAGCTAACCGTGATGTTGCGAATGTTGGGGCGTGAAATTTACAGTACCTACGGCCCTTCCGCTGATACCGGCGGACTGATGATACATAATGCTCCAACCATATATCCTTACCCCACCATAGAAGCGCTTATTGATGGTGAATCGCGGGGAGGAATCAAAGCCCCGCTGCCGGGACCCGGCGACAAACCCTGTACAGAGCGACCTGATGACGGATCATGAATGCTCTCATGCCAATATTATCGGGTACTCTCTTTTCTTTGATCTGTGAAAAGGGTGCAAACCTTTTGCAAAACAAGGCCTTCTTATCCCCAATAAAAATGGTCACTATTTTCAATGAGTTCCAGGATTTTTGATGGCGTTTTGGACTTTCAAATCTTTCAGAGTGCCTCTTCCTGTCGTTGAGAAATCTTTCTGACTACAGACGCATACCTGAATCTTGCGCCAAATAGATAGACCGCTTCCGTATGAGCAGTAAGATTTATCAAATCAATGTCTAACATGATCTGGCCGTCTATGCCATGAAGTATTACGAGATGTATTAACGGGATGGCCCGGGAAATATAGCTGAAGAGGGACCGTTTGTAATCCTTGAGCCCCGCGACAAAGTCTGCCCTGTCACAGCAGTCAAAATATGTGTCTTTAAAACACAGGCGTAATAAAAAACATACAAAAAACAGAGGGCTTGCGTTGTACCGGAAATTCATGGAATGCATACCGGTAGATTGCATATGTTGGAACTATGGTGATTCCTGCTATGTTCAGATACCAGATATCTCTGAAATAATACTTTCGCCACACCTTTCCAAAACAAGGTATTCTGCAAAAAATCCCAGACAAAATATAAAGTATCCAGGAAAGTCTAAGTCGTTCATACATCGATATGCCTGGCACGATTAGCCAGTATCTATCTCGTAATTAAGTTTCCGTTTCTTCATCCATCGTACAACCAGTAAATCGATAAATGCCCTGAATGCCCTATTCGATATACCATACTTCGATTTTCCAAACTTCCTTGGATAATGGCTTACAATAATTTCGGTAACCGTGAAACCTTCCATTTTGAACAGGGTTGGCAAAAAACGATGCATACCGTTATATAATTTGATCTGACGGAGACATTCCCTCCGGTACGCCTTCAAAGAACATCCCGTATCTTTAATATTTTCCTGGGAAAGTTTGTTTCTAATAAAATTTGCTACCTTCGATGAGATGCGTTTGAGCCATGGGTCATTCCTCTTTTGTCTCCATCCGCATACCAGATCATACCTGCTGAGTTTTTCAATCAGTCTCGGGATGTCTGCAGGATCGTTCTGCATATCCGCATCCATGGAAATCACATATTTTCCTGAGGCATGTTTAAAACCGGCATCCATGGCGGCTGTCTGACCCGCATTTATCTTAAAATGAAGGGTGCGGAAGTTTGTATATCTGACACACCATTCATCGAGTTTTTGGTTACTGCCATCGGTACTTCCATCGTCTACAAAGATTACTTCGTAGTTCTGGCCTTGCATAGCGTTGATGATAGAATGACCAAGAGGTTCGATATTATCGACCTCGTTATAGACAGGGATAACAATGGAAATATCCGGATTCATTATTCGTCTTTTATCGTCGCACGATGTTTACAAGGGTTCAAGTTGATAATATATTCTGGGATATTCAATGATGAAAAAATTCATTCCCGATCAATAGGGTAAACTTTAATTTATTGTACAACGTTTTCAGAGATGTACCAAGGGTTACTGCAGTAGGGTTTTGTTCCATCGTTTTTCGTATTATGCCTTGAGGACGTATTTCTTCTCCACCTCCGGGAGGGTACCTTTCGTATGTTAGGTTGTATTCGGAAAAGAGGATGTCCCGCAAGTGTTTTCGGGTAAATTCTCAACGGAAATGTTCTCGTCTTCCGTTATTATTGCGAGACGCTTCATGGGGTTTTCCAATTTATATACGTTACCTGGCCGAGTATAATGAGTCATTGTTGCTATTGTCGCCGGAAGCATTTTCTTTTGTAGCATATTCTGGAAAAAGCCCTGGAGATAAGGGTCAGTAAAAAGCGGCAGGTCCTCTTTTCGTTCCTGCAAAGTAGCACCGTTAGCCACTACAAATGGTTTATATGACTGTGGATTTCTCAAATGGAGGGTTTGAGCAAAGATCCCCTTCTTTGGTATATAACCGTATTCATGATCGTTGTGTGAAGAGGCTGAGAAGAAGGATGATGTAAATAACGTTGAATGTATTTCATAGTTTCAACGGGTACTTGCAGATACAAGACACATCATTTCATCATTATGTGTTTGCCACTTGGCGTTTTTCTGTCTTTGCATACTTGATAGTTTATGACGCATGTCGGACAGGAATGATTCATTGGCAGGTGTTTTTTCATGCCTGGCGCAAGCGAAGCAAAACCCGTGCAGTAATATTTTTTACGAAAATTCCTGATTTGCCGGTAACATCTGTACCTTTCCGCTGAACGTTCCACCCTTTTTTATAATTAATTTGCGGCAGGTAATTTTACCGTAAATTTCGCCAGGCTTTAAAATTTCAACCGTACCATTTGCATAAAGATCCCCATGAATTTTCCCTTTTACGATAGCATTTCCAACCCGGATATTTGAGATTTCAATGATCCCTTTTTTTTTCAGGTATAAGGTGCCATGCGTCTCGATTATTTTTCCCAGCAGGGCTTTTATCTTGTAATCGTTCATGTCATTTTGATGATAGCAGTGATTACACCGTATTGCCTGAGCCTTTGCGTGAGTATAGATTTCCTTTCCACACTTATAACAAAATATCCTCCGTTCTCCACGGGAAGGTTTCTCCCTTTTTTTAGGGGGAAAAAGCACTTCCTGGATATTGATATGGCGATTACAGTAACGGCATGGTATTGAAATGCAACGAATTGAAACCGGAAAATTCCGATGGCAATAGGGGCAAACAATATCTCTGGTTTCCGGCAGTTCGCCTGCTTTAGAATTCATAAATTGATTCTATCTTGGATAAATTACGCATTCCTCACTGCAAAATTATTCCGGCCCCTTTTTTGTTTCCTTTTTCCATTCCTTAAAATTGGTATTTTCTGTCTTAAATCCATCCGGGTTTACATTGCAATTTCCAACAAAAACAACCCCTTCTTCAATTACCAGGATTCTTGCCTTCAGATCGCCAACAAGATGCGCCTTTTCCTTCAGCTCAACTTTTTCTGTTGCAGTAACATTTCCATCCATACGACCTTCAATAACGGCATTTTTTACCTTAACGTTTGCTTTAACACTGCCCGTTTTACCAATAAATAATTCTCCCTCTTCCGTCAACATTTCCCCTTCAAACTTTCCATCGATTTTCATGGCATTGCTAAACTTGATAGTACCTTTGATTTCAACATCCTGCGTCAGGGTTGCTGCTTTTTCTTCAGCCATTTTACTCTCCTTTCTGATTTCTCTTTTTATTTCAGACACATCTTTTGACCCATCGTTTGTTTTTGTCTCATTCGCACTTTTCCGGAACAAACTCATATGCTATCCCTTTCTTTTCTTAATCATGGTATTAAATGGTTATGAACTATTTGTTTCTACGGGGAGCGAATGATGGGTGACAGAAAATCGCCTTTTACCCGCGATTAGATATTAAAAACAAAATTTAAAAAAATTGCAACCTTTTTTGATGATAACCTTCTTTAAATCATGATGACAGGGTAGCATGAACGGAGGTTCATTCATAATCTAAGGCGTGTCTGATGACAAAATGGTCTTGTCAGTCAAGCAGAACGTAAGATATAATTCATTCATAGGAAAAACCGGCATATTGCGCGGAGCGATGCTTATACCGGTGACTTCATGGCATTATGCCGGAAAGATAAATTACGATAACAGGCAAACTTTTCAGAGCCAGGGGTTGTTGAAATGATAACAAAAGAAAAATCGGAATCAATTTCGTACAAACTATCATCGGGGGTGTTTCGTGAAGGAACCGCATGGATAGATTTTCTTAGGGGCAGGGCTTTTATGAATAAAAGTTTCCTGACCAATGCCATTGCGGCTGTGGTATTTGGTGTTTCTTATGAAATGCCAGGATTTTTTGGCAGAAACGCTATTATGCTGTCCAGCCTTTTTGCCTTGTCGGGCGCATTAACTAACTGGCTGGCCGTTTACATGTTATTTGAAAAAATACCAGGACTTTATGGTTCAGGTATTGTTACCCTGAGGTTTGATCAATTTAAGGAGAGTATTCGTTCTCTGATTATGGAAAATTTTTTTACCAAAGAAAATTTTGTGAAGGTTACCCAAAATGCGCTTCCCCATACGATTCAGCCAGAGATGGTTCTGGACAAGATTAATTTTGATGATGTGTTTCGTGGTCTTGTGGCGGTGATTAAAAATTCGTCTTTCGGTGGTATGTTTATCTTGTTTGGGGGAGAAAAAGCCCTCACCCCCTTGCGTGAGCCTTTTAAAAGGGAATTTGAGAGAAAGACCGCTGAAATTTTGCGAAATATTGACGTCGCCTCTATTCTGCAAAAGGAAACCGATTTTGAAACTTTCAGGTCAAAAATTGCTGCTATGGTGAATACTACCGTAAGTGAACTTACCCCACAACGGGTGAAGGAAATCGTAGAGGAAATAATGCGTGCACACTTAGGCTGGTTGGTCGTTTGGGGCGGGGTTTTTGGCGCCTTGATTGGTTTTATCAGTGCCGTGTTTTTTTGATGCGAAGGGGTCACGACGGGAAAAAATCAGGTGTAATGTCATACAGATTTTTATTGAAGATGCTGGAGTGAGGGGAGGTCTGACTGGGCTTGAACAAGCCAGTACGCCTGAGAGTGCAGGAAGATATGAAAGGAATGCTTGAAGCAAGGGCGTTAGCACTGCATTCAACAAACACCAGAATAGTAAACACCACCCCAAAACGAGGATTTGACTTTCTGGGGTGTCATATTGAACGGAGGATGAGATGACTACGCAAGAAAAGGATTTGCCAGTTTACGAATGAGTTTCTGAGCCATCTTCCGATGGACGGGTTTTTTGCAACCTTGCCCTTGCCCGGTTTGAGGATGTGTTTTCTTCACAATGGCCGCTGTGATTGTTCAGCCTGCTTGCCGCTTAACAGGTCGTAGCCTCTCTTATTTGCAAAACCCAGCTTGAAAATCCTGTCCGCCAAGGCGTCTTTTGTCTGTTTTTTATTTACGGTTATATTCATCCTGGTTGATAACTCAACAAGGACATCCTTTTTGTGTTTTGTGAGTTCTTCAATGATCTTCTCCGTGGGTAGCCCCTCTAACTGGCTTTGTAAAGCATGAACGTCAACGGCACTCCTCTGGATTTTTCGGGGCTTTGCAGTTTTCGGAAGGAGTAGTTCGGCAAGGAGGGGTTTGTCTTTCAGGGTATCAAAGAATGATACCAGGGTATGGATGGCATGTGATACCTGGTGCGCTTCAGATGCATCGGGAAAACGACCAATGCCTTCCCGTAATACCTCCAGCTCTTGCATTACCTCTGTGATAAGGTTTGTCATTCTTTGCCGGTCTTCCTCCCCAGGAAGTATTGACAGGCATTCTTTTATTTTTGTGACGGTATCAATCAGTTCGAGTTTTTTTACTCTTTTCGCCATGTTAATTGCCATCGACTTTCTCTAAAAATTCCTTTGTAACTTTTTTGTATTGTTCTGCTACCCGCATTGCATTTTCATCGCTCATTGCAAACACGGGAACCGCCAGCGCAGAGGCCTCGGTATAGCCAGCCCCCCATGAAATAGCGTTTTCAAAGCATAGGCCGCTATAGTCTTTTCGGAGTTCGTTCATTTTGTCCTTGTGGGTGCTGACAATACCCTGGCCAGCGGTACGCACCATGGTAAATACTATTCCTTTCAGGGCTATGTCATCTGTTTCTGCATTCGTCAACCGGCATTTGAGATTTATCCTATCATGAAGTTCCCTGATTTTTTTGATGAGTATGTTTATTCCTATGGTTGACATATGGTCTGGTATGGTCGTTATGATATAGGTATCGCTGGCAGCAAGTGCGTTTTGAGTTACCAGATAGAGATTGGGTGGGCAATCAATGAGGATGTAATCATAGTTGTCCTTTATCCGGTGGAGGGCATTTTTCAAAATATGGCGCTGTTCTAAGTAAAGAAGGGCGTCCCGCATATCACCGGAAGTATCCATGCCAAATATCCCTTTTATCCCGTTGATTGTCCGCCGGAGGATTTGGAGTTGCTCCTGATAAAAACCCGACTCTATCTTCCTCCACGTCTTTGATGCCAATTCAAGGTCAACGCCCAGCAGATCGACGTCAGAAGGAATCAGGTCAAGATTCTTCACGACATCTTTTGCGCCCTTGCTCTTTGAGGGTAATTCAACAGGGGATTTCCATATAATATTTTCAACTTGGTAAGGATCAAAAGAATCTTTTAAATACGACTCAAAGAGTTGTGCAATTGTTCCGTTATCCCTTTTAAATAATTCCCACCGGTCGGGCAAAGTACAGAGAAAGGTCAGGTTGGCCTGAGGATCGACATCAACAAGCAATACCTTTTTGTTGTGGAACAGGGTCAGGGCGCATCCGATATGATAGGTGGTGGTTGTCTTACCAACGCCACCTTTATAGTTAATACATGAAATAATCTTTGCCATACCTGCGTTCTCCTTTATAGGGATTTATGGATTTATAAAGGAATAATGGGGTTTATATCCGGACTATCTACCGAGGAATTCGATGCGTTTAATAAATGCCTCGGCTTTTCCTTCGTCTTTCGATGAAGAGGTATCAACTTCGAGACTAATCCCTGATATTGGGGGGACAGCATCATTGAAATATAATCGAAACGCACGGTTCAAATCAAATTCTGAAATTACCGTATCTCTGGGTTCAGGGTTTCCTAAACAAACAAAACGGCCGCCTTCTTTAAAATATCTCCCCGTGTAAGGCTTGTTAATTTGGTCCTCTTTGCTAAGAAACAGACCGATGAAATACGGACTGTCCGGTACTAAAAAACATCCACTGGGCAGTTTAACATTGCCAAAAAAAATATAAACCATCAATGCCTCGTTATTAATATTTTTTTCATAGGAGGCATCTTTTGGGTATTGAATAATTCCCCATTCAATCTTTACCTTCGAAAATTCTTTAAGATCAACGGAGTTGTTGAAAATAAATACTCTGCCGGGTTGTTTCGTCCTAACCGATAGTGCCTGTTTATTTGCAGATAATTCAATTATTCTGTTGTCTCGTATTCCGCCATTAAAACAAAATCCCTTCGACGCTAACCATCTTTTGACGGAACCTTCAAAATAATCTGAAAAGTCAATTGAGAAGTTTTCCTGATAACTACCATCGTTTTCTTCTTTGCTCAGACTGCAGTTGTTGATGTCTTTGGATAATTTCCGGATCCCGGCTTGCGGACTTCCTTCGGGAAATACGTTACCTCCGAAAACCATTGTGATGATCGATATGATACTGATACTTGTTACGACAGAACGTTTCATTTTGTTTTTTTCAACTGATTGGCAACGGCCTGAGTAGCCCGTTTTACCGTCTCCGGATCTCCGAGGTAGTAACTGCGCAGGGGGGTTAGATTGTCCTCAAGCTCGTAAACCAGCGGAATGCCGGTAGGGATGTTGAGTTCAACAATATCTTTATCAGAAATATTGTCCAGGTATTTTACCAATGCCCTGAGGCTGTTGCCATGAGCAGAGATAATCACTCTCTTTCCTGAACGAATTGTGGGTGCAATCACTTCATGCCAGCAGGGAAGAAACCGTGCTACAGTATCTTTCAGGCATTCCGTGAAAGGGATATGTTCTTTTGCCAGTTCTTTATAACGTTGGTCAAAAGCCGGGCTCCGTGGATCGTGCAACTCCAGTGCGGGGGGGCGAATATCATAGCTGCGTCTCCAGAGTTTAACCTGTTGTTCTCCGTACTTTTCCGTTGTTTCTGCTTTGTTAAGTCCCTGCAGGGCGCCGTAATGCCGCTCATTCAACCGCCAGTCCCTTGTTACCGGTACCCACATAAGGTCCATTTCATCCAGAATAATCCACAGCGTGCGTATTGCCCGTTTGAGCACGGAGGTAAAGGCAATATCAAAGGCATATCCCTCCTTCTTAAGAGTTTTTCCGGCCTGTTTGGCTTCTTCAACGCCTTTTTCTGAAAGGTCAACGTCGGTCCAGCCGGTAAATAAATTATCCCTGTTCCAAATGCTTTCTCCGTGTCTCACCACTACAAGTTTATACATGGATTCGATTCCTCGCTCTGTTGTTATTCTGCTTATCAGTAAAAGTAATTTAATTATATGGGAATTTCCATTTTATTTAAGCGGGTAACGGGGTGGCACGGACAAACTTTGTTTGTCCGTGTGATATATTCCAAATCCGTGAGTATATTCAAACAACATGGACAAACAAGTTTGTCCATGCCACCCTGTAGCCGAAGATATAACGTGATATCATGGAATTTCAGACGGGTAGTTTCCCTTTTCCAAAGAGGGCACATGCCCATGATTCCCCTTTAGGAAGGGGTGAATCACGGGTGTGTAAAATACTGACACCCCCTCCCATGCCTGTAGGTAGGTCAACCGTCCCCGGTTAATACCATCATGACAAGCGGGGACGGTTGACCTACCAAAAGAGGGAAGCTTAAGGTCACCGCTACAGACAGCCCGATTTTATACGATAGAGAATTTAAAATCCCATTATATACAAAACCCTGCGATGATAGAACAAAAAAATTCAGCGGATTCTGAGTTAATGGAATACTGAAAAATATCAGTTTGTAATTCCTTTACGCCAGACTAGCCAAGTATCGTTTGCCCTCGATAAATGGGGACACCCCTTTACAATCCGAATCTTTGTATCAGATGAACATTAACGGATGTTTCCTGTTTTCTTACTTCAAATTTAACTTCATCCCATTTTGGATATCGCTGCATTTTAGCTATGTCAAGCGCTGAAAAGCCGATTGGTTCCTTCGGTATTCCCAGGACGGCGCTGCGTTCTAATTTGCCATTGTTATTAAGATCGTGATAGGCTGAAAGCGAGTATTCTCCTGGTGCGATATTTTGAATCTTGTATTTCCTGATGTATTCCTTTTGTTCGATGAGGTGCGCCTCTATTTCCGCATAACCCTCGTCTTTTTTTTTGTGACATTCATTACCGTTGCAGATTGAAAAACGCACGGGGGCTTTATTTTCGATATCTGTAAACCTGTCTACGGTAACAATTATATCATTCGCATAAAGACGAAATGAAAAAACAGACCACAGCAAACCTGCCAGGAGGAGAATCTTGCTTCCGTTCTTCCATCCTTCTTTGTCTTTTAAAGAGAATATAGCCATGTTGTTTTTACAATTCGTACAAAGTGTCGTTAAAGTAAGCCTTTCAGAGGGTGTACTGATATAAACTTTTACTTCGTTTTGCGATGGTTTCTAAAGATAAGGTGATGATACTGTTAAAAGACAAAAAATGCAAGAGCGGGCTGGGCATCCGGCAGAGACGGGGAAAACCGGCAGGAACTCCGGGAAATGCTTGACCTCGGTTTGTCAGAACGGCTACAATAATTATTTCTGGTTGAATCGTTTTTTTTGAAAAATCTCTTCAAAAGGAGGCAGAAATGGAAAAGGTGGTCATTTCTACGAATAATGCCCCTGCAGCAATTGGGCCATATTCTCAGGCAATCAGGATGGGAAATATGGTGTTTCTGTCGGGACAAATCCCCTTACTCCCTGCAACAGGCGAAATCGTGCAAGGGGATATCAAGGTTCAGACACGACAGGTATTGGAGAATGTGAAACACATCCTGGAAGCTGCGGGTTCATCACTGGACAAAGTAGTAAAGACGACTGTTTTTATGAAAGATCTGAATGACTATGCGGCAATGAATGCTGTTTATCTGGAATTTTTTTCTCATAAACCTCCGGCCAGATCCGCAGTTCAGGCGGCAAGATTGCCGAGAGACGCCGGCGTGGAGATGGAAGTTATTGCCTTTGGCGGTTAAAAGAAAAGTTTGACTTGCATTACAAAAACTGTTAACATCGTGACTTATATTGAATGTATAGGAATTTTAAGATTTTTCCCTGTGCCATTCTTTATTTCCTTAATTCCCCGAGTGAGAGGAGTCTTTGTAATTCCCTGCCCGGGAAGGGTTAGGGATGGGTAAAAAATTATTGGGTTATTGTCTTTTAAAATCTACCTAATTAGAATATTCCCGCGTCTATGATCAATATTTTATATTCGGTTCGTTTGTTTTTATGTTAACGATAACAGCAAAAGCAAAACATAGAGATATTTTCCCTGAGGTGGTAAACCTCCTTGACAACTCGAAGAAGTTTTTTGAACGAATTGGCGCCTCTGAGATGGAGAAAAAGATTGTTGAAATGCGCACCCAGTTGGAAGAGCCTTTTTATCTTTTGGTAGCCGGTGAATACAACTCGGGGAAATCCAGTTTTATCAATGCAATGTGTGGTGAGCACGTCCTGCAGGACGGCCCGACGCCAACGACCAATCGAATCACCCTGTTGACGTATGGTGAGAAGGTGGAAATCAGGGAAGTGAGCGACCATTTGTGTCAGGCGACCTATCCGATGGAAGCATTGAAAAACATTACCCTTGTTGATACCCCCGGGACGAATTCAATTATTGTTGAGCATGCTGCATTAACAGAAAGTTTTGTTCACAGGGCGGAACTGGTACTCTTTATAACTTCATCGGATCATCCCTTTACCGAGAGTGAGCGACAATTTCTGCAATTTTTAAAGGGAAAATGGGGGCGAAAGGTGTTGTTTGTTCTGAACAAGATCGACCTAAAGACTCCTGAAGAACTTAATGAGATTGTATCGTTTCTGGAAAAGAATTGTTACCGGCTGCTCGGTTTTGAACCAAAGATTTTATTGGTATCTGCAAAGGAGGCATACTGGGCGAAGGTAGAAAATGATATACTTCGACTGGAAAAAAGCAGGATCAAGGAGGTCGAAGCCTTTATCTTTGATAAACTTGACCTCGATACGAAGATCGACTTTAAACTGGTGAGTCCGTTAAAATACCTTCACAATGTGTTTCATGATCTGCATCAAAATCTCAGTGAGAAGGTCAATAAGTGCAACACCGACATTAAAAGTATCGAGCGGTTTGAGACGCGGCTGAAGAATAAAAAGCAGGATATGCAAGAGTATACCCTGAAATATCGGGATGAAATCAAACTTGTATTCTCGCGCTTAAAAGAGAAATTGGACAACTTCCTGGACTCCTACGTTACGATGAAGTCCGTAGTTCTTTCCAAAGTAGGACGGGAAAAGATTGACGTACGGTTTAAAAAAGAAGTATACGGACTGTTAAATCCGCAAACAGATCTGGACCGGATTGTCGACGATATGATGGACTACGTTTCGAGAAATAGCCGTGCGTTATGGGATTTGGCACGCGATCATATCGAGAAGGAAGTTGGGTACGACCGCAGGGCAGGGAGTATCCTTGATGGACCTGTGGAACGGCACTATGATGACCGGAAGCATGAAATAGAAGTTGCCTTAAAGGCGCGTTCCCGGGAATTCAGAGAGCTGGATATTGAACGTGAAGCAGAGAAATTAAACAGTTCGGTTCAGGCGGGGTTTATTGGCTTTTTGACGATGGAAGTGTTTGCCATTGGTATTGGAGTTGCGGTTACCATGGTGCTCTCGTGGCTTATACCACCTCCGGTACCCATTGGAATAGCCGTGGCGCTGGCATGTATTGGGTTTGCTATTTTTCCTCAAAGAAGGAAGTCGTTCCGTAACGAATTTACCAAACGTACCGATGCAATCTGTGAACGGTTTGTAGAGTTTATGAAATTTGAGGTTAATAAGGCGATCGATCGCGTGATAGAAGATATCAGTAACAATATTTCATCATACCGCGATCTCCGATGGACAGAACGTGAAGAGACGGTGCGTCAGGTGTCTGAGGTAAACACCTTGCTGGAAAATGTGAAGAGTCTCATGCGAAAAAGTGGTTTGAGTTAATGAAAATGGAAAACCGTTATTCAACAAAGATCAGATGCTATTCGGGATAGGATACGATATTCATAGACTTGTTGAAAATCGTAAGTTGGTGTTAGGCGGGGTTGAGTTCCAGTACCCGCTGGGATTGCTTGGTCATTCTGATGCTGATGTCGTGCTTCATGCCATTTGCGATGCGTTACTCGGAGCGGCTGCACTTGGTGATATTGGAGAGCACTTCCCTGATACTGACCCGAGATGGAAAGGTGTCTCCAGTAAGGTATTTCTTTTGAGAGTTGTTGACCTTTTGAAAGAACGCCGCTGTCTGATTAACAATGTGGACGTAACGATCCTTGCCCAAAGGCCGAAGCTTGGACAAAAAAAAATTGAGATGAAAAAAAATATTGCGGAGTGGCTCTGTATAGATGTTAGCAGGGTTAACATTAAGGCGACAACGATGGAAGGTGTTGATGCTATTGGTCGTGGTGAAGCTATTGCAGCCCAGGCCATTGCAAGTTTATGTGAGGAACGGTAATTCTAAAGGATAAAGCGATTTTACCATGGCAATATGGAAAAGAAAATGGAAGAAAAAGGGATCTGAAGAAAGTCTTCAGAAAGAAGTCGTTCCTGAAGAAATCCGTCTGGGTATTCCACCGGAATCATCCGGAGAAGAACCTCTGACAAAAGAACAGCCAAAGAATAAAGAGCCCGATCCTGAACAACCACCGGAAGGTAAAGACCGTGAGTCAGGAGTGGAATTTGAGAGATATATACACGGAGGAGTAATCGTAGGCGACAGAAAGATCTCTGGTTTTTTTGTCAAGGGATTCTGGGGTGTATTGTCGATATTCGTCCTGCCGCCGGTATTGATATTTCCTTTAAGCATCCTCGTCATTGTCTGCATGCTTGTTTTCCCCTTACTGGCAATAGTACTCTTTGCATTGATTCCTGCGGTCTTTATAACCCTGTTCATCTTTATTATTGCACTTCCTGTCTTCTTTCCGCTTCTTATATTGTTCTTGCTTATTACCGGTAAAGGCAGATTACTTATTGCTTCGGAAGGGAAGTGGTTTAGCATTGAAATGTTTGGGAAGCGCTACACATTTGAATGACAATAGAGATACTTTTTACAAGAATCGGTTTTTTTAAGACGTGCTGGTTCATCCTTGTCTGGCAATGATTCTGATTCCTCCCATATATGGCTGGAGAACGTCGGGTATTGTAATAGAACCATCCTTATTCTGATAGGTTTCAAGGATTGCAATAACCGTTCTAGGTAACGCCAATCCTGAACCATTTAAAGTGTGTACAAACCGCAATTTTCCGTCTTCATCCCGAAAACGAATGTTCATGCGTCGCGCCTGGAAGTCTTCAAAATTGCTGCAGGAAGAAACTTCAAGAAACTTGTCTGCCCCCGGCGCCCAGACCTCAATATCATAGCATTTTGCAGCCGCAAAGCTCATATCTCCGGTAGAGAGTTTTACCACCCGGTATTCGAGACCCAGAAGTTGAAGCACCTTTTCCGCATTGCCGAGCAGCGATTCGAGCTCATCGTAAGAAGTTTCAGGTCTTACGAGCTTGACTAATTCCACCTTGTTGAATTGATGAACACGGATAATGCCCCTCGTATCTTTGCCGTAAGAACCCGCCTCGCGCCGGAAACAGGGGGTATAGGCGGTGTAATAAACGGGAAGATCTTTGTATGGGAGGATCTCATCCCGGTGGATGTTGGTAACCGGAACCTCTGCCGTAGGAACGAGGAAGAGGTCGTCTGGTGAAGTGCGGTACATATCCTCCTCCAGCTTTGGTAGCTGCCCTGTGCCTGTCATAGATGTGCGGTTAACGAGAAACGGGGGAAACAATTCCGTATAGCCGTGTTCCCGGGTGTGGAGGTCCAGCATAAAACAAAATAAGGCGCGTTCAAGTTTTGCGCCTGGTCCTTTCAGAAGGATAAAACCGGAACCCGTAATCTTGGATGACCGTTCCAGGTCCAGGATATTTAGCATGTGACCCAACTCCCAGTGCGGCAAAGGGGTAAAATCAAAGGTCTTTCGTTGTCCCCAGGTCTTAACAACGACATTATCATTGGCGTCTTTGCCAATAGGCACGTCCGCAGCAGGAATATTGGGGATGCGAAGGAGCAAGTTTTGGATCTGTGGTTCCAGTCCATTAAGCTTTTCCTCGAAAGATTTTATTTCATCGCCGATCTTTTTTGTTTCCCCGATGATGCCGGAGGCATCGTGTCCCCTTTTTTTTAGTTCACTGACCTCTTTCGATTTCTCGTTCCGCCTGCTTTTCAACTGTTCACAGGTATGAATCAGAGATCTGCGTTGCGCGTCAAGCTCCAGGAGCTGGTCTACGCTGGCGGCATTTTCCTGCTTGTGGGCGATCGCTTGTTTTACCTTCTCTGGGTTGTTCCTGATAAAATTGATGTCAAGCATAGGTTTAATATGCCTCCGAAAGTTTTGAATATATTTAATGTGTATCTTATTATTAAGTGATACATTCCAAGGCCTTTTTAATTGTTTTTATTTTACAAGTAATTTTAAAGCATTCAAGGGAATTCAATTTTTTTCCCCCATATGCCTTTTATACAATAGCACACACAGGTTAAGTTGCTGTCAGGAGGAAACTCCCGACAGCACGGGTTGTGGGAAAACTCCTGCCACCTTGCCCCCGATACGGTTGCGGCACGGTTGCAGTCAGGAGGTAGTTCCTGGCTGCACGAGGAACAACAACAGGAGGTACTATGGGACTAAGAAACCGGTGGAACTATTCCGGTTATCCATACTTTATCACAACAACCGTCGTTGAATGGGCAGAGGTATTTCGTGTCAGAACGGAAACATCCCTTTTTTTGAAAGGCATCAGGATGATTTTACGCTTACTAAAATCTTTTCATAAAATTTGATATTAGACTTTTGGCAGAAATAAGTATTTCTTACTCATTTCCCTTCATTTTAGACTTGTCTGGAGATAGTATCTCCCTTGTCATGCTGTTTCTTGTAATTTTTAAGCAGCTTCTCGTGCTTCTTTTGCGTCCCTCCTGAAGCACGTTCCCCAGCTTGCGTAAATTCGCAGCCGCCACTCCCCGTGCACAATACCTTTTAAATGCATGCAACCCCTTGTCCAGACACCTATCCAGGCCGTGGTGTTCCAAACGATTGATGTCCGATTCTACCGCTGAGTGCTTATGTCTTAGCTTATTAAACGTCCTGCCCGACTCCTCTGTCTGTTCCGCCTGGTTCTTCTTGCCCTTCTTGGGCATGATTACCTCCGGTATATACAAACTGAGCAATTCCTTGTTCTCCCGTTTGTAAAAACCTTTGTCAAAACTTATGCTCTCTATCGCATCGTCTCCAAATCGATTCAATAACCTGTCTGACAGGGGAATCGACAATAACACCTCCGCCTCTTTCTCAATAACCTGATGCTCTACGATAAATCCCCATGGATCGCTTGCCACCAAAATATTATGTCCCAATTGCACCCGTTTGTTTGACTTCCCTTTGTACAGCCACTCCGTATGCGGCTCAAATAACGAATATACCTTCTCACCTGCCGGTATCTGCTCACCCTGTATCACCCTTACTTCGATTAACTCAGTACAGGTCTCATTCTCATCTTCTATCGAATATTTGCCCTTTTTCCCGTCTCGCTAAAAGCGAAATCCTCATTTTCCGCCATAAGTTTACCTCTCCTACTTTCTATATTCCATGCTTTTATTTGGTTCTTTTTCCTTCTTTCTCTTGTATTATCTGCCTTTGGCTGGTTTTCGTTCAGACCCTAATTACTTCGTACCTAATCGTAAAAACATATCAAAACAGATAAAAAGAAACGAGAAATAAATTCCCCTGTATGGCTTGAGAATGCTGATAAAATCAAAGGAAATCAAAGAATACGAAAACACACAAAAAAACCTGAAAACAGCCGTGCATTTATTTAATTGACAAATATTATACATCGTTATATACTTCTGTCTTGTTTTTTTATTGTCTTGAAATAGTTTCTGTTCAATCTGGAAAGTATTGGATAAATAATTTTAGAAAGGGATGAAAGTTTTATGAAAAGAAATTTAGCGTTTGCTCTTTTTAGTTTGTTTGGCGCATGTCTTTTGCAGGTGAATAACCTTCATGCAAGAGAAAGTCTCGAAGATGGTATCCTTTGGTCAACGAAGGCAGAGATTAATGAAAAGTTTGGGAAGCCGAGCTATTTGTACTGTGAAGAGGAACCATTCCGTCGGTATATGATAGTTAAACCGGAAGATGAAAACAGCCTAAGGGCAACATTTTTATATGACGTTACAATTCACGATTTTTATTATCTTAAAAAAAATGGCAATGATCTTGAGTATAGATTTTATTATGGCGAGGATCTGTCTGAGGGGCAAAAAACTTTCCGGGTTAAGGAATGCACGATAAAATTTCTCAACAATCCTATCCCTTTAGGAAAAGTTGTGGAATTTATACCCGAGTTTAAACCAGCTTTCCAATGCTCTAAGGTGTTTCAAGAACGTTTGATTAATTTTAACAACATTCGTCTTATTTTTGTTACGGAAAAGGTTAACGAACTTTCAAAAAAGATCGGATCTTTGTTTGTCGATCCGGATAGAGATATAAAAGATTGGTCTTTATCGTACTACGCCATTTTGAATGATGGTGAACCAGAAAATGTTTCATCCAATAGCATGGTTAAGGAAATAATTATAGCTGTAGATGGTGAATATCGTATAGGAAAAACTGCAAATGCTTTTCGAACGAAGTTGGTAAAAAATCCTTTACAATAAACTTAAAGTGTTTCTTAGAAGTTTTAAAAAGCAGTAATAATTAATAAATATTTATTTTTTTTACTGCTTTTTCTTTTTTAAGAAAGTCCTTTTGTTGGTACGGAGGGTTATGTGAAAATTTGTTGCATCGGCTGTGGTTACGTAGGTCTTGTTGCTGGTATCTGTCTGGCAGATATGGGAAATGATGTCATTTGCATCGATGTAGATGTGGCCAAAATACAGAACCTGCAGCATGGAATTATCCCTATTTATGAACCTGGATTGAAAGATATGCTCAATAGAAATGCAAGAGAAAAAAGGATTGTCTTTTCAACTAACTTAAAAGAAGGCATTCAAAAATCCAAGGTCATTTTTATTGCCGTGGGAACACCCCCTGACGCCCATAATTGCGCAGATACCTCCGCCATTTTTTCTGTCGCTAAGGATATTGGACGATATATAAATGGATACAAAGTTATCGTGAACAAGAGTACAGCACCGATAGGCACTTTAGAAAAAATCGGAAAGATAATACAATCAACCCAGAGCAAACCTGTTAAGTATGACCTTGTTTCTAATCCTGAATTTATGCGTGAAGGCGAGGCTATTAAGGATTTCACCAATCCTGATAGAATTGTTATTGGTGTGCAAAATGATAAAGCCAAGAATATCATGACATCTATATATAGCGGTATTTCCCGAACGGATAAGCCCATTATGTTTACTGACATTCGGAGCGCCGAATTAATAAAATATGCCAGTAATGCAATGCTTGCCACTCGTATTTCATTCATGAATGAGATGGCACAACTCTGCGAAAAAGTAGGCGGAGATATAAAAGAAATTGCTAAGGGAATCGGCTTAGATTCCAGAATTGGACATCGCTTTCTCCAGGCAGGTGTTGGCTATGGTGGTTCCTGTTTTCCAAAAGACGTTAAAGCCCTCGTTCAAATCATGAAAGCAAATGACGTAGACGCTAAAATTTTAACTGCAGTAGATGAGGTAAACGAACAACAGAAGCGTTCTCTTATTCACAAAATAAAAAAGCTGGTACCGGTTTTAAAAGGGAAGTGCATTGCTATCTGGGGATTGGCTTTTAAACCAAAGACAGATGATATGCGTGAAGCACCATCAATATCAATCATTCGCCAGTTGCAGAAAGAGGGAGCGAAAATTACGGCATTTGACCCCGAGGCACAGGAAACTGCCAAGAAGATTTTAAAAGATGTAACATACTGCAACGATCCTTATAGTACCATTGCGGGATGTGATGCATTGGTTATTGTAACAGAATGGAATGAGTTCAGGGACCTTGATCTAAAAAAAGTCAAACGTCTCTTACGGCTTCCGAATATAATTGATGGAAGAAATATGTATAACCCGCAGGAAATGGAAAAACTTGGATTTAACTATCTCTGTGTTGGCAGAAAGTGCTAGCTGTCTTGGGAAGTGTAGTCGTTGTAGTATTTTTACATTTTATAAGCCGGCACATCTCCAAAAAGTTGACCCGTTGTTCACTGAGTACCGGAAGGTTGGCGTACCTCAGTAGTTCATTCAAATCAATATGCTTTCCTAAGCCAACTTTATCTCTAAAAGGAGAAATAAATTTCTCGAAGGCGGCAATGAGTTTATAGTTACACCCAGTATAATTTACAATAAAAATTTCCCCATCCTTTTTACATACCCTCTTTATCTCGTTTAAAGTCCGCAAGGGATCAGTCACTACGGTGATAACATGAGAGGCAATGACTTTGTCAAATGTATTGCTTGCAAAAGTCATGGATGACGCATCCATGTTGTAGAGATTTACATTGGATAAATTATAATACTGTTTTTTCCGTTGTGCCTTATCCAACATTTCCTGGCTAATGTCTATCCCAACGACCTCAACATTTTTTGCATAGAGAGGTAGCGACAATCCTGTTCCTACGCCAACTTCAAGCACGGTTTCATTGGCTTTTGGATTCATCATGTGAAAAGCGACATATCGTCCATGTTCAAATATTTTTCCAAAGAAGGCGTCATAAATCCAGGAATAAAAAGAATATACTTTTTTAATATGCTCACTCATAACGATTTTTACTAATAACAGTCAACCAGAGCCTGACAAATATCATCCTGTATCTTTTGAACTACTTTGAGATCTTTAAAATTATTCATGAGAATTGAAAATGCGAGGATCTCTCCATTTGCAGCATCAACATATCCGGAAAGCGCAGACGTCCTCGCAATGTATCCGGTCTTTGCATGGATTTTACTTTTGTATTTTGGCATCCCCATCCGGCGTCGCAATCCCCCATCTATTCCTGAGGTGGGTAGAGAATCCCACAACACCCTTCCGTACGGATGCTTACTCATATACGCGAGAAGAGTGGTTATCATCTTAGGTGAAAGCCGATTCTCTTTTGATAAGCCACACCCATCATCAATATAATATTCGCCGGGTTGAAACCCTATTTTACTCATAAAATCCTGTACCACCTCTATCCCGGCCTTTAGAGTTCCGCTGCCTTTTATCTGCGCACCTAAGGTTTTTATGATTTGTTCGGCGTAAAAATTCTGACTTTGTTTATTCGTTACCAGAATGGTTTGTTCCATGGTAGAGGCAGTTTGTACAATATTTGTTACATCAGAGTCAGCAAAATCGCCTTCATTAATTAACCGGACAGTTCCGTATACTACAATACCATTTTTCTCCAGCATCTCTTTAAAGACCGTCGCAAGATAGAGGGCGGGATTGTAAATACTAACCCACGTTTTTTCAGGAGTTGAATTGACCCAGAACTTCCCCTTGATTAATATTTCGTTCGTCCCTGGTTTTTTCTGGATAGAATAGAGATGATCTTTCTTGTTCTGGGTATAAACACAGGTATTGCAGATGGTGTAATACGACGTGCGCGGCTCAACAAAAAGCTTCACGACATCCCCTGGTTTTTTACCAGGAACAAGGGTGATATCGACACAGTTATCGTTAAATGATAACCCGCAACTTGGGGCACAATACCACTGCGATAATTGGTTTTCCGGCCAATTTGGATTCGTATATGTGCGATCAAAAATACTATCATCTGCTATAATATCCCCTGTGATTACCTGAATACCTTTACTTTTGACAGCCTGAGCCCATGATTCAGGAATGGCAAAGATATTGCCGTCATAAAACCGCCCGGAAATATTCGGATCGCCACTGCCCTTGATAACGATGTCCCCATGAAGTTCTCCTGCGGCTGTTATTATACCGCGGGCATCAACACTCGTTTTGTATTCAAAATCAGGGCCAAGATATTCTAATGCGGCCGATGTAGTAAGCAATTTCATGTTCGAAGCAACACTGAACAAATCATCATTCCGATAATTGAATAGGGAAGAATTTTTGTTCACAGACACAATACTAACACCATACGACACATTTTTCAGGGATGGATTTTTAAAAAAAGGCAGAAGGCGATTCTTTAAATCATTAGCGTCCGTTATCTTTGCATCTAAAAGGTCGGCAAAAAACATACAGAAAACCAGGAGAAATGCAAAGGTATTCAAACATATTTTCAATTTGGATCTGCAACAACGCATAAAAATTTTAGCAACAGGAAGGTGATTATTTTTTATTTTTCGAGTACGCCCTTGTTTTTTTTGTCACAGATGGCGTAAGGCACGCTTTCAGTAAATTCTCAATGGTTCGCAAGATAAATATTGATTCTAAAGGCTTTACAACAAAAATATTTGCCCCAGCTTTTAAAAAAGATAATTCAAGGCGTTTTGATTTTTGATTGCTCATTACAATGATTGGTATGTTTGGAATTATTTTTCTTACTTCATGTAAAATTTCAACACCCGGAATCTCCTGAACCATGGTGCTAATGATCGCAAGGTCCATTTTTCTTTCTTGAAGAATAGTTACTGCCACTTGTTTATTAAGGGCTACTTCCGTTTCGTAACCGTTCTGCTCAAATAAATCTCTCAAAGTATCTACTATTTGACGTTCGTCTTCTACGATCAATATTCTTGCAGAAGGCATACTCTTCCTTTCACTTTAGCCAGCAGATTTCCAGAAAGACTTACAAATCTTACCTCATAGCCCTCTGGATTTCTCTCTCAATGGTGCGTTTCTTCATGTCATCCCGTTTATCGATAGTCGTCTTTCCTCTCACAAGAGCAAGTTCCACCTTTACACGACCTTCCTTGAAATAGAGAGACAAAGGAATCATCGTATATCCTTTTTGTTTAACCTTCCCAATTGCTTTATTTATTTCTCTTTTATGCAAAAGGAGCTTTCTTACCCTCTTCGGCTCATGATTTTGCCTATTTCCCTGTTTATACTGTCCAATATGCATTTCATGAATAAAAATCTCTCCATTATCGATATGGGCAAAACTCTCGTTGATACTCACATCTCTATTTCGTATGGATTTAACCTCTGTACCGGTAAGGACAATACCTGCCTCGAGCTTTTCTAGAATTTCATATTGGAAAAACGCCTTCCTGTTCTTTGCAATAATTTCCATTTTTACGGTAATGAATAAATACTTGCCAAATAACCAAAAAATGAGCAAAAATCGTAACAAATTGTCAAGATTAATGCAAGGTCAATTTCTAAAATTCCTTTGACTTGCATATCCATTTTTTTTAAAATCTGTTACGAGCCGAAGTGGCGGAATTGGCAGACGCGCTAGATTCAGGGTCTAGTCCCGGCAACGGGGTCAGGGTTCAACTCCCTGCTTCGGCATATTATTTATTTTTTTCCATGTCGTACACAGGTTTCTTGTCATTTATTATGAAAGCAAGGATCCGCATAAGCAAAAAAGCCAGAAGTTGATAGCGCACGGTAAAACTTAAATTTGGATGAAGCAGCAATCCCCGAACAATCCTTTCTTCAATCTCTGATGCTGGAAAAGTCTCTCCGATACGAAGAGGCTTTCTGGATGGAGATGCATGACCTTTAAAAATCAGGGTCATCGTGTAGTTGTGTGGGTAAAAGAGAGAGCAAATTAGTATAAGATGGCTTTAGATAAAGGGAGAAGAGCTTTTAAAAGGGTCA
>NZ_MJUW02000076.1 GCF_001753675.2 Candidatus Brocadia sapporoensis
TCAATATTTTGTTCACTCATAGTGTTTGTGAGCGAATGTACGCTGAATAGTTACTATTTTTTATGCTATTGAAAAAGAACTATTATGAAAATTTACCCATAGAAAACTTAGAAGACCCGCAACAATAAATACTGATTTAAAAATCCATAAATAATTGATAAGATGGCAAGAAAGACTTTTTTCACAAATTTGCAGGGAAGCATTCCCGATTTTTTTTAGCAGTTCATAGAGTCAGGGCAAAACAATCCAATAACCCTGACAGGGTTAACACTACTGTGCATTTCATGAAAAGCTGGCGGCAATCACAAAAAATCGGGAATGCTCTCACTTTGCTGCATTAGCGCCCAAAAACAGCAGAACAGTTCTGGATGTAACAAAATAAAATTGAAATACGTCTACGAAGGAAATGTTCCCGGCGAAGGAGGAGAGAATACGTATTGTTATCATTGCGGAGAGGCCGTTATAACCCGGTATCGTTTTGAAATCAGAGAAAATAAATTGACAGAGGGGAAGTGTCCGAAGTGCAAGAATCAGATTGATGGGGTTGGATTTTAAAAATATCTTCTTGAAAAGATGGCTGAAGAATGAGACAAGCAATCATGTATCGTCCCATAGGCATGATACATTCTCCTTTCCATGAGCCGCATGATGCTCCAATACAATCCTCCTGCGCCGGTGATAGTGAAGGAACTATTGAAATATTTCCTGAATATGCCGAGGGACTCGCGGACCTGGAAGGATTTTCGCATATTATTCTGCTCTATCATTTCCATGTATCAAAAAAATGGTATTCCCTGAAGGTGAAGCCCTATCTGGATGATCAGTTACACGGAGTATTTGCGACGCGTGCTCCGGCGCGTCCGAACGCCATTGGCATGTCGATCGTGCGCCTCATCAGGGTTGAAGGAGGGAGGCTCTATATACGTGGTATGGATATTCTGGATGGCACACCGCTCCTCGATATCAAGCCTTATGTACCGGAATTTGATTCACGTAATGTCAGTAAGATTGGTTGGCTTTCCGGTAAAATCGGCAAACTTTCTGAAACAAAAAGCGATGGCAGATTTTATCGCAGGACAAACATCTTTGACCTTTTAACAGATAAATACGATGCCTGGTACGACTCAAATGAGGGGCGCCTCATTTATGAGAGCGAACTGGAATGCATCCGGCCGCTGGTTGAAGACCTTCCCGGACCTATCCTTGAGATCGGAGCCGGCACGGGGAGGTTTGCCATGCATTACCCCGGTGCAGTAGGGATCGATCCCTCGCTGAATGCGCTTAAAGTAGCAAAAAAAAGAGGGGTAGTGACCGTATGTGGTTGTGGAGAGCACCTTCCCTTTAAAGATGAATCCTTCGGATCTATTTTCATCATCGTTACCGTCTGTTTTGTCGATAAACCATGGGAGGTTTTAAGAGAAGCCAGGGGCGTATTGAAAAAGGAGGGAAGCATCATAATCGGCCTCATTCCAAAGGATTCTCCATGGGGCATGTTTTACGGGGAGAAGAAAAAATCCGGCCATCCCTTTTACAGCAGTGCGAGGTTTTATACCGTGAAAGACGTAGAAAATATGCTGCAAATAGCAGGGTTGAAAATATCCAGGATCAGGAGTACCTTGCTGCAAAGACCTGATGAACAGCGTAAAGTAGAGGAGTCCGTAGAAGGATACATAAATGGTGCGGGATTCATCTGCATAGAGGCGAAGCCAGTCCCTTGCGAGGGTATTTTCTGATCGCGAAGGGTTTGCTTACAAATCAACGGGTTTGAGTCCGGAACTGATTATGGTGTTGCATTGCGAGGGCTTGCCTCTATTTTCCCGTTCATTCGTTAAGAAAGATAATTATCGTAGTCCCTGCATCATTGAGAAAACAATGGCAGAATGAACTCTTTGAGAAATTTAACATCCCTGGTGTTATTGTCGATGGGTCAGAATATAAAACATCGAAAAAAGATGCATTACATCCTTTTGACCGTAATAACCTTGCAGTTGTTGTCTCCACTCCTTTTGCCTTTTTAAAAAAGGGTTAAAAACAAATGAGTAATAAAAAAGATTTGTCAGAACGAGATATATGCACACAGTTCATCTTTCCTGCACTTGTTAAAGCCGGATGGAATGTTGAGAAACAAGTCCGGGAAGAGGTCTTCTTTACAGACGGCCGAATTTTTGTCAAAGGCAAAAAGACAGTCCGGGGTAAAAGAAAACGTGCTGATTTTATTCTCTACCTCAAACCAAATATTCCCTTAGCCGTTATTGAAGCAAAGGACAACAATCATTCAGTAGGAGCCGGATTACAGCAGGCGTTAGAATATGCAGAGATACTCGATGTCCCGGTTGCATTCAGCTCAAACGGTGATGGCTTTGTTCAGCATGATCGCTCCGGTTTTTCTGATCAAATCGAGAAAGAATTGTCTTTAGACACCTTCCCTTCTTCTGCTGAACTTTGGAAGATGTATAAAAAGCACAAGAATATTGAAACGCCCGAGCAGGAAGAGATCGCCTCTTTTGATTACTTTTTTGACGGATCAGGGCGGGCGCCTCGTTATTACCAGCAGATAGCCATTAACCGAACTGTGGAAGCCGTCGCCCGCGGGCAGAACAGAATCCTCCTCGTGATGGCTACCGGAACGGGAAAGACCTATACCGCCTTCCAGATTATTTATCGCCTCTGGAAAAACGGACGTAAAAAACGGATTCTCTTTCTCGCAGATCGCAATGTGCTTATTGATCAGACCAGACGTAATGACTTTAAACATTTCAAAGATCGCATGACGGTCATCAAAAAGAAAAAGATCGACAAGGCGTTTGAAATCTACCTTGCCCTCTATCAGGGATTAACAAACTACAATGAGGACAAGGATGCGTATAAAGAATTCAGCCCGGATTTCTTTGATCTTGTGGTTGTTGACGAGTGCCATCGTGGAAGCGCGGCCGCTGATAGCGCATGGAGGGCTATACTTGATTATTTTCGTTCCGCAACGCATATTGGCCTTACTGCAACGCCGAGGGAAACAAGAGAAATATCCAATATCGGATATTTTGGCGAACCGATTTATACCTACACGCTCAGGCAAGGTATCGAAGATGGATTCCTGGCCCCCTATAAAGTTCTACGCGTTGGATTTAATATCGATCTTGAAGGCTGGCGTCCGGAAACAGGCAAGACAGATAAAGACGGCATCGAGGTTGAAGACCGTATTTATAACGCCAGGGATTTTGATAAAAACCTCGTGATTGATGAGCGAACAAAGCTGGTTGCCAAAAAGGTGTCGGAATATTTACGGAAAACAAACCGATACGATAAAACGATAGTTTTTTGTGTGGATATTGAACACGCGGAGCGGATGAGGCAGGCCATCGCTAATGAAAACCAGGATTTGACGCTTGAAAACTGTAAGTATGTCATGCGCATTACCGGCGATGATGAGCAGGGCAAGCGCGAGGTGGATAATTTCATAAACCCTGAGGAACGATATCCGGTTATCGCTACTACGTCGAAATTGATGACCACCGGTGTTGATGCACAGACCTGCAAATTGATCGTGCTTGATTCAAACATCAGATCAATGACAGAATTCAAGCAGATTATCGGACGCGGAACTCGTATTAACGAAGAGTATGACAAGACGTCCTTCGCCATTATGGACTTCCGCAATGTGACGAATCTTTTTGCGGATCCGGCGTTTGACGGCGATCCGGTTATGATTAGGGAGGTTACGGGCGAAGACGAATTAACGGATCAGGATATTCATCCCGAAGAAAATCAGGAGATCATTGATCCGGAGACTGGACAGCCAGTGGATTTTAAAGAAGAAATACCGGATGAATACTCCCCACAACCTGACATTATTCAGGGTGGTGAAATTGTGTCTGAGCCTCCGCCGAAGGTATATGTGGCAGGAGTGGATGTTTCAGTGTTAAACGAGCGGGTTCAACATCTGGACGCAAACGGAAACCTTATCACCGAAAGCCTCAAAGATTACACAAAAAAGGGCATCGTGCAGGAATTTCAATCACTCGATGATTTCCTTACCCGATGGAACAACGCTCATAAAAAGAAAGCGATTATAGAGGAATTAGAATCGCAGGGGATTATTCCGGAAAACCTGATGTCAGGGGTAAAGAAGGATTTGGATGTCTTTGACCTTATCTGCCACATTGCGTGGGACATGCCTGCGCTTACCCGGCGGGAGCGCGCAGAAAATGTAAAGAAGCGCAATTATTTCACGAAATATGGGGAGAAGGCGCGTAAGGTTATTGAGGCGCTACTGGATAAATATGCTGATGAGGGCATTGAAAATATAGAAGACCTTGCAATTTTGAGAATAGAACCGTTTAATCAAATCGGAACACCGACGGAAATCGTACAGATTTTCGGCGGGAGAGAGCAATATCTTCATGTTATTGAAGAACTGGAGTACGAACTCTATACAGCAGCGTAAAGATTTCTCACAAAGAACACAAAGCTCGCGAAGAAAAAATGGATGAAATGGTTATAAAGCGGAGGTGCAAAAAAGTATTTCATTAAATTATAAGGGAATAATCCTGGCGCAGCTATGCCGCAACCAATTCCCTTTATGAAAGTGGGGAGATTGCTTCGGAAAAAACCCTCGCAATGACACTGGCTATGCATTTTGAGGGCATACTGCATATTGTCATTGCGAGCAACCTGTCTGCGTGCGGACACGCTCAGGCAGAAGCGAAACAATCCCGTATTTGTCATTGCGAGCGAAGCGAAGCAATCTTTCACTCATAAACAAACAGTGCCTCCTGATAAGTGTTGAATTTATAGAAGTACTAACTATTTAAAATGTAGTATATTTGCCTTTATGTTTTTAAACAACTAACCCGAACTAAATCAAATAAATGAATGATATCTTATCATAAGAAATGTTTGGTTGTTGAAGCGATAAAGAACAGTTCATGGGTATTGATAATCTTTTCCGCCTTGTTCGGTTTAGGATTACTTATTAATTTTAACGAAACCCTTTTGAAAAACGGAATTAAAAGAGTTATTAATGGAAAGATTTAATTTCTCTGTGTTCTTAGTGCCCTTTGTGAGAGAAACAAGATGAAAAACATCGGTAATATTATTAAAACATTACAAAACATCATGCGCAAAGATCCCGGTGTTTCCGGAGATGCCCAGCGCATTGAACAACTTGGCTGGATGATAAGCCTGAAAATTCTGGATGATAAAGACAAAGAGCTTGAAATCCTGAATGATAAATATGTTTCGCCGATGCCTAAGGAGCTTCAATGGCGTAACTGGGCGGCTGACGACGAAGGCATGACCGGTGATGAATTAAAGAATTTTGTTGATGGGAAGCTCATCCCGAAACTTAAAAACCTCGACGTCAGTTCCGGGAATAAACGCGCACTTATCATCCGGGAGATATTCGACGGCACCAATAACTACATGAAGAATGGTACGATCATTCGCCAGGTCATCAACCAACTCAACCAGATTGACTTCAATAAAGCCGAAGACCGTCATCTGTTTGGCGATATTTACGAAACGATCTTGCGTGATCTTCAAAGTGCAGGCAATTATGGAGAGTTTTATACCCCACGCGCCTTGACGGAGTTTATTACTGAAGTGATCAACCCTCGATTAGGTGAAAAAGTGCTCGATCCCGCCTGCGGCACCGGCGGATTTTTAACCAGCGCCATAGAAAATATCCGCAAACAAGATGTGAAAGGCGTTGAAGACCTTAAGACGCTGGAAAAAACCATTCATGGCATGGAATTTAAACCGCTTCCCTTCATGCTCTGCGTAACCAATCTGATATTGCATGATATTGAAGTGCCGAATGTGGATTATACCGACAGCTTAAACCGCGAATATACCTCAATTGGTCAAAAAGACCGGGTGGACGTCATCCTTGCCAATCCGCCTTTTGGCGCCTCGGTTACCGATGGGGCAGAAACCAACTTTCCTCAAAACTTTCGTACAACGGAAAGCGCCGATCTTTTCTTAATGCTCATGGTGCGGTATCTGAAAGACGGCGGTCGTGCCGGCATCGTTTTGCCGGATGGTTCGCTGACAGGAGAAGGCGTAAAACAGCGCATCCGTCAGCATTTTTTAGAGAATTGTAATCTGCATACCATTGTTCGTCTGCCCAATTCAGTCTTTCAGCCGTATGCCAGCGTTGCCACGAATCTGCTCTTTTTTGAAAAAGGCAAACCGACGAAAGAAATCTGGTACTGGGAACACAAACTGCCCGAAGGCGTGAAGGCATACAGCAAGACGAAGCCGATTCAGAAAAGCGAGTTTGACGGTCTTAAAAAATGGTGGAAGAAGCGGAAGGAAAATGAACAGGCGTGGAAGGTGTCTGTTGATACGATTGCTGCAAATAGCTATAACCTTGACATAAAAAATCCGCATACCCCGGAAGAAAAACACGTGTATACAAGCGCCGAACTGGTAACGATGCTTCACGAATCATTTCGCAAGAGCGATGAGCTTCTAGAGAAGCTAAGAGAAGAGTTGAAAAACACTACGTAGAATCTGAATCCAACGGAGAATCCCGAAGGGATGAAATGATTATAGAAATTACGTGAAAACCGTAACTATTCAGCGAAACGGATGGTGAGAGAGAATAATTTCTCAGAATAGTT
>NZ_MJUW02000055.1 GCF_001753675.2 Candidatus Brocadia sapporoensis
GATATGCTATAATAATGACATCCCTTCGGGATTACAGAATCAATATTTTGTTCACTCATAGGGTTTGTGAGCGAAAGTACGCTGAATAGTTACCACAAATCAATATTATTACCAACGATTGGAACGACTAAATTAAAGGCCACAGTACTGCTTTCGTTGTCTTTTTTCCAACGGAATCCTTTTGCAAAAGATCCCAATTCCTGCATCGTACTCTGACATGGGTATCCATGTATTTGTTTCAGAATGAAGCCACTCATAAGATTTGCCAGCAACCCTCAGTGCGGAAATAATAGAGCGAGTTAACTTTCGTTGGGCCAAAACTCCACCAATATTTCGTATTGAACCACCTTCGGAAAACCAATTCTTCAATGAACTTTTTCCCTACCGGCGCAAGAGTCCTTTTATCGCCTCTTCCTCATCTCTCGACAGAAGATGGTTGGCTGTCTTGTCTGATATGCTAGCAGCAGTTAATATGGCTGATTATATATCTGGAATGTTGAGTAAATCACTGGGTGTTTTAGCCGTTGAGGCGGCAACTTTCAGTGCTCTTACTTCTTCGACATACGGTATAGCCAGTATGTTTTTTCTAATGCCTGACCAACAAAACCAGCGCGAACAGCCTCATATGTAATGTTTGAACGGAACACTCCAAAGCTTGCTAAAATAAGGCGAGAACAAAGGGATTCTGGATATAAAGACTCCAAATATTCGATTCATTAACACACCAGCCAAAGGACATTCGATAGAAGACGAGAAAGAGATTTGAGCAGCAGAAGAAGCTTGAGGTTATATCCATTTCAGAAGTACAATTGCCAATAAAGAGCTGAGACTAGCTCCCACCGACACGGAGGGCATTGCAACACATCTATGTCACACCGGAGTTGAACGCGGAGGTATTCAGGATATTGGAGGAAAAGGTACTGAAGGAGAAAAAAAAGATGGGGAGATACGGGATGAAATTGTGGTATATCCTGGTCTTATCAGCAGTGAGATTAGGGTTGGATGCTGATTACGATCGGTTGGATGATTTCGTCAACCATCTTAAGCTAATCAGGCAGATACTGGGGGTAGAGACAATATTTGGAGAGGGCAAGAGATTTTCAAGGCAGAGTATCAAGGATAAGGTAAGTTTATTGGATGAGGAGATCATCAACAAAGTCAATGAGGTAGTGGTGAGATTGAATTGGCAAGTAGTTTAAGTGGAAAGATAGAGGCAAGTATGTTGGCAATCTATGAAGGGGTGCTCTTAATAGATCGGATAGGCGTGCAATAATTCCGCATCCTCGGTTCTGCGAGAGCAGTAAGAATAATCCCACCGTCTACTTAATCTTAGTTTTCAGTTTGCTTGTGATAGGACTATTTCTTGCAAATTAATAAAGTCTTTTTCCTGACACAGTTTGTTTTCAGCCATTGCTTAGGAATGCGATGGCTTGACACTCTGTTTTAGGACAGTTCGTTCCCGAATCCTGTTTGGGGATGTATTCGTCGTGAAAACTTTATTTCAAGAGAGATCCTTTTCTCATTATTAGCAAGAGATTACGCACGAATTGGCTGACTACATGGTTTTCTATTTTATTCGTTCTAATTTTGCGTAAGCCAGCATCAGATGCTTTGTGCCGCCAACATGAAAACTTACCTTGACGCTTGCCTTTTCATTGCTGCCATAGACCTCCAGGATCCGCCCAATTCCAAAAAGGGGGTGTCTTACCACCTCTCCGCACGAAAAGGCCGAGGCGGTTTCTCTTGCCGGAGCGACCGGAGTACCTGCAGTGTTTTTCTCTGGATCAAAGGCTGTCGATATATCGTACGCCAAACTGCTGCTGGTGTTGTTATAAGGATAATAAGAATACTCCCTGTTAGTTCTGTCAATCTTATCTACAATTTCATCTGGTATCTCATCCAAAAACCTGGATGGCTGGCAGAGGTTTGTCTGCCCGTATTGCATTCTGCGCCTGGCGTGGGTAAGGAAGAGTTTCTTCATAGCCCGTGTAATACCTACGTAACAAAGCCTCCTTTCCTCCTCAATCTCGTCATCCGAGTCGTTTGATTCTGAGTGAGGCAATAAGCCCTCTTCCATGCCGGTAAGAAAAACAACGGGGAATTCCAGTCCCTTGGCCGTATGGAGTGTCATAAGAGTCACAGCTTCGGCAGTATCTTCCATCTCATCTACGTCGGAAACGAGCGCCACCTCTTCTAAAAATCCCTGTAACGTCCCCTCAGAATAACCGATATCATATTCATGTGCGGCGTTGACCAGTTCTTCCACGTTGGCAATGCGGTCATTCGATTCTGCCTCTCCGGATTCCCGGAGATAGGCGAAATAGTTCGTTTTTTCAATCACTTGTTTGATAATATCTTCTACCGGAGATCGGGGAAGTTGTTGAAAACCAGAGATGAGTTCGGAATATCTTTTGATTGACAAGGCCGCTTTGCCCGTAATTTCCGGTACTACATCAATCTGTCGTATGGTATCAAAGAGGGTGGCGTTATGATTTATAGCCCAACCTTCCAGTTTTTTCATCGTCGTATTTCCTATACCACGTGCCGGGGTGTTGATCGTGCGTCCCAATGCCACCTCATCGTGAGGATTGATACATAGCCTTAAATAGGAAAGGATGTCTTTGATCTCCTTCCTTTGATAAAATTCAACGCCCCCGATGATGGTATAAGGAATGCCGGAGTTTCTCAGCGAGATTTCCAGGACGCGCGACTGTGCATTGGTACGATAAAATAACGCTATGTCCGAATACCTGATACCTTTCTTCGCAAGTTCTTTTATTTCCTTTGCAATCTCGTCGGCTTCTCCGTGTTCATTCTCGCAAGAGATCGCCTGGAGTTTTTCTCCCTCCACATTTTCTGTCCACAGAAGCTTCTGTTTCCGGTATTTGTTCTGCTGAATGATGCTGGAAGCTGCATGCAGGATATGTTTTGTGGAACGGTAGTTTTGCTCGAGAAAGACCACCTTGGCATCGGGGTAGTCCTTTTCAAAATCCATGATATTCCTGATATCTGCCCCACGCCAGCCGTAGATGGACTGGTCGGGATCGCCCGTTACGCAGATGTTCCTGTATCGGCTTGCCAGAAGCCGTGTGATGGTATATTGGGAGTAATTCGTGTCCTGATATTCGTCAATGAGGATAAACCTAAATTTGTCCTGATACATTTCCAAAACATCAGGATGGGTCTTAAACAGTTCTATGGTTTTTATCAGAAGATCATCAAAATCCAGGGCGTTGTTCATCTTCAGCAGAGTTTGGTATTTTTTGTAAATCTGGGCTACGGTGTGGTTGTAATAACCCGAAGTGGTTGAGGCAAAGGTTGCGGGGTCAATGAGTTTGTTTTTTGCGTTGCTGATAGAGCTCACAATCGTACGGGGTTTCCACTGGGTTGTATCCAGATGGAGCTCAGCCATAATGGACTTGACACGGTTTAGTTGGTCGGTCGTGTCATAGATGCTGAAGTCCCTTGAATATCCAAGTCGGTCAATGGTGCTTCTCAGCATTCGTGCGCACATCTTGTGGAACGTAGAGACCCACAATCCTTTGTGAGAAGAAAACTGCTTTATCCGCTCATCCATCTCGTTGGCTGCCTTGTTGGTAAACGTAATAGCCAGAATGTCGTAGGGTTTTATCCCCTGCGATATCAGATAGCCGATACGACGAGTGATGACGCGGGTTTTCCCACTTCCCGCACCTGCTACAACCAGGAGGGGGCCTTCGACATGGGTAATTGCCTCGCGTTGCTTATCAGTAACATTTTGTAAGAACGACATAGAATCGTAAAGGGTTTACTACATCATTCCGTAAAAATCCGCAGTAAACGCTATCCTCATTTCTTTGCAATCAGGCTCGCAATGGCCTTCTTATTATCCAAAACAAGCTCCCGGTAATAAACAATCTTCAGATCTTCGAAAAGGCGCAATAGTTCGTTGGGTTGCAATAAATATTCCTCTTCTTTCGGCCCTTTGAATCCGCGTTCCCGGTTTTCTGTGGTGTAGGTCTCGTAAATAATCATTCCACCTGGTTTCAGTGCTGCCTTCATCTGTGGTACAAGATCGCGCTGCAGATAGTAAAAGCATGCAATTACATCATATGTATCTTTGGGTAATTGATACGTCTCTAAATCTGCAATAAAGGCATGAATGGTAGCATGATTCTCCGCGGCCAGCTTCCTGGCTTTTTTTACGGCGTGCTCGGAAATATCACAGCCGTCTACCTCAAAGCCATGCTTTGCTAGGAATACAGCATTGCGGCCCTCGCCCATTGCCAGATCCAGCGCTTTTCCCCTGGGTAAAAGCCCGATGTGCTCTTTAAGAAATTCCACAGGTTCCTTTCCGAGGATATAAGCTTCCGTTTCGTATCTCTTCTCCCAAAGTACCTTGTCCCGGCTGTCGGCAAACGATGAAAATAGAATATGGTGGGAAAAAAACATGCTTATAAAAAAATAAAAAGAGTTTTTGGAGATGGGTTTCATTTCGCTAATTTTTTCGGTGCATGGCCTTTCCACCAATATCTCTTCTGTAGTGAGCGCCTGCGAATGACAGTTTTTCAATCGCCCCGTAAGCTGCCTGCTGTGCCTCCTGCAGATCTTTTCCTAGTGTTGTGACTCCCAGGACGCGACCGCCGTTAGTGACAATTTTCCCGTCTTTCATGGATGTTCCTGCATGAAAAACCTGGACGTGGGTTAGTTTTCTTGTTGTCTCAAGGCCGGAAATGGGAAAGCCTTTTTCGTATAAATCAGGATAACCTTTTGATGCCATAACGACGCATAATGAGGTACCGTCATTCCATTCAATTCCTGCGTTCTCAAGGGTATTCTTTTCGGCTGATAAAAGGATCGGGACTAAATCACTTTTCATCCGCATGAGAAGAACTTGTGTTTCGGGGTCACCAAATCTGGCATTAAACTCGAGTACCTTTGGTCCTGTGCTGGTGATGATGAGACCTGCATAAATAACACCCGTGTAAGGACGATTCTCCCTCTTCATGGCATGAATAACAGGTACCAGGATGTTTTCTTCAATAGAAAACTGCAATTGCTCGGTAATTAATGGAACGGGTGAGTATGCACCCATGCCGCCCGTGTTGGGCCCTTTGTCTCCATCGTACGCTGCTTTATGATCCTGTACCGATGATAAAGGAAGAAGGGTATTTCCATCCGTAATTGCAAGGATTGAAACTTCTTCTCCGGAAAGAAATTCTTCGACAACAACCCTGTCTCCCGCATGTCCGAAGATTTTATCCCTCATGATATCATCGAGATGTTTGTTGGCTTCTTCGGGTGTTTTACAGATAAATACCCCTTTCCCCTTTGCCAGGCCGTCGGCCTTAATAACCAAGGGGAATTCGCACGTTGTCATATGCTTTTTTGCCTGTTTTATATCTTCAAAGACCTTGAAATCTGCCGTGGGGATACCGTGTTTTCTCATCAGGGTCTTTGCAAAGACCTTGCTTCCCTCAATTGCTGATGCTCGTTTGGTTGAGCCGAATATTTGCAGATGCCCTTCCCGAAAACGATCGACGATCCCGGCTATCAATGCGTCTTCCGGGCCAACGACGGTCAGGTCTATTTTATGTTTCAGCGCAAAATTGTAAAGGCCATCGATGTTTTCCGCATCAATATCTACGCATTCAGCAATTTCAGCAATTCCCGGATTCCCGGGTGCGCAAAATACCTTTTTTACCATAGGCGATTGCGCTATTTTCCAAACGAGGGCGTGTTCCCGTCCACCGCCTCCGACAATCAGTATCTTCATGTAGTTTTCCACGCTATCGTGTTTCGAGAGCGGTTCAAAAATGATTCCTTATGCTGTGAAAGTCTATTTTTAAGATGTAATGTGCAGAAGCCCAACCTGAGATCCTTTTCTTCTATTTTAATAATATTGTATCTAAGTATTTATTGTACCAAAAAAATCAGGAAAAATGGAAAGATTTTTTGTTCTATTAAGCTTATGACGTATTCATCAAAGTTTTTATTCTTGACAGTTGGATGTAGACTGATATACTAAGTGAATAATCGCTTTCGTTGCGTAGAGTGTTCATTCAAGTAAATAGTTGTAAATAACGCGGGGTAGAGCAGTCTGGTAGCTCGTCGGGCTCATAACCCGGAGGCCGTGGGTTCGAATCCCACCCCCGCTACCAATAAAATCAGATATTTGCGATTACACACCGCCTTCTCTTCATGTGGTTGCGATAAATTTATTCGTCATTTTATCCAACACTTTAGCACAGTTCCATAAACTCTCCGCACGTGTGCGCCTATAAACTGGGTCAAATGAAAAAAATGTATCTATATACAGCATTTAATGATGAAACAA
>NZ_MJUW02000040.1 GCF_001753675.2 Candidatus Brocadia sapporoensis
TTTCTCGTTTTTCTTGATACCTGTATTACGCAATTTCCTAACCGGACAATGCTGATTCGGTGTGTAAAAAAATATAATATCGCCTAAAAAATGGATCTTGTTGTTAATGTTATTAGTCAGAAAAACCATTAAACTATAGGATTTTTTCTCTTTTTCAAAAATCTCCTTGACATATATATATTGTATATTATATATTCTCGCCTGTCGTATATATAGCTTTTTCGAACAAACGAACGTATCCAAAATATCCAGTTCAATAACCATTTCTCGGCAAACTTTATGCAATGTTTATTTTGCAAGGTAGACAACGATAAAGTTATTAACTCCCGAACATCGATAGATGGCCTGAGTATTAAACGAAGGCGGGAATGTTTGGGCTGTGGCCGCCGGTACACAACCTATGAACGGATCGAAGAGAGTCCGTTGCGTGTCGTTAAGAAGGATGGAACGCGGGAGTCTTTTGATCGCAGAAAGATACTGAAGGGACTGGAGAAGGCATGCGAGAAGAGGCCGATATCGACAGACACCTTGGAAAATATTGTAAACGAAATTGAACGTGAAATTTACAACCAATTCGATCGGGAGGTAACTACGAATTTCATTGGATCGCTGGTAATGCAAAAACTAAAGATCCTTGATGCTGTGGCTTATGTACGTTTTGCATCGGTGTATCGGGAATTCAAGGACATTTCTGAATTTATTGACGAATTAAAACCGTTAATGACGAACGAAAAAAAGAAAAAAAAGGACGGGAGTAATAGCTCCCGCAGTATATCTCTTCAACATTAGACCAAAGGGAAGGGAAAATGAATACAACAACAATAGAGTACGTAGTAAAACGCGATGGAAGATTAGTGCCTTTTAATGAAAAAAAGATTGCTGATGCTATCTTCAAGGCGGCACAGGCGGTGGGGGGGAATGACCGCGCACTGGCAGACGAACTAGCGGTTGTTGTTACCATGTTTTTAGAAAAAAAGCATGCAGGACAAAACCCCAGTATTGAAGAGATACAGGACGTCGTAGAGAAGGTGCTCATCGAAACAGGACATGCCAAAACGTCCAAAGCATACATCCTTTATCGTGATAAAAGGGCAAGGACCCGGGAATCCCTTCGGGTGAGAAAACAAACGAAAAAGCGGGCAGACACCACGGATGTTTCCCTTTTGGTCGATACCGAGACAAAAGACGAAACTTTTCCCTGGGATAAGAGAAAGATTGCGGGTGCCCTGGAGAAGGAAGCAGATCTTTCCGAAGGGATTGCATCTGAAATTGCTGGCGTTGTTGAGCAGCGGGTATTTTCTTCCGGATTAAATCGCATTTCCACGGCATTGATACGCGAGCTGGTAGATAATGAACTCTTTGAGAGGGGCTACAGTAAGAAACTCGAAAAGCAAGCCGTGATCGGTATGCCTAAGTACGATCTCGAAGAGTTAATCATGTCAAAGAACAAGGAGAACAGCAATATTGCCACGAATAATCCGGAGGCAATTAATCTTGCAATTGCTGAAAATACCTTAAAGCAGTATGCCCTTCAGGAGGTATTTTCACGAGATGTGGCAGATGCCCATCTTAATGGGATGGTGCACATTCACGACCTTGGTTATCCGACAAGGGTATATTGCTCTTCCCACTCTCTTGAATATCTGAAAAAATACGGATTGTCGCTCCAAAACCTGGACACAGAATCAGCGCCTGCAAAGCATGCGCGTACACTGACGGGTCACTTGAATACCTTTCTGGCTTCAATGCAGGCCTATTACGCCGGGGCTCTCGGTGTAGCATATGTCAATATTATGTATGCCCCTTATCTGGAAGGAATGAGTTATGCAGAGATGAAACAGGAAGCACAGCATCTGATCTTTAGTTGTTCCCAGAGTGCTTTTTCCCGCGGAGGCCAGACCTTGTTTCTGGATTTTAATGTCCATACCGGTATCCCGCGATATTTAAGGAATATTCCTGCTATCGGTCCTGGCGGGAAACCGACAGGAAAGACCTATGGGGAGTACGAAGAAACGGCGCGGCAATTTACCCTGGCAATGCTGGATGTATGGCGTGAAGGAGATTGTTATGGCCATGTCTTTGCTTTTCCGAAATGCGATTTTCATATCAATGAGGACACCCTTAACGATCCGAAGCAATACGAAATCCTTGAATATGCTTGCCAGATTGCCAGTGAAAATGGCGTTCCCTATTTTATCTTCGACAGGGATGAAATTACCCTCTCTGCCTGCTGCCGTTTGCGTACCACGATAGATGACAATTATATGATCAAACATCCGGAAAGTATGCGTTTTTGCGGATTTCAGAATATTACGGTTAACCTGCCACAGGCATCCTACCGGGCAGGTAGAGGCAATTGGGACGCATTGTACAAAGAGATCGACAAGGGCATTGAGATTGCCGTCAAGGCGCATATTCAGAAAAAGGCGTTTGTTACGAAATTGATGGCCAGCCCCGAGATGCCCCTTTGGGAAATTGGCAAGAAGGCAAAGGATGGACGCCCTTATGTGGATCTGGAGACCTCGACCTACATCGTGGGTATCCTGGGATTGAATGAATGTCTGCAATTTATGACCGGAAGGGAATTGCATGAAGGCGATGATATGATTAAGCTGGGATTACGGGTCATTTCTCACATGTATATGCGCGTTAAGGAGGCAGGCAGAAAATATAAGCTGAAATTTTCCTTAGAAGAATCCCCTGCAGAAAGCGCCAGCAGGCGGCTGGCAAAGGTTGATGTTAGGAATTATCCGGAAGCAGCAGAAATGGTTAAAGGGAATATCGAAAAGGATGAATTCTATTACACCAATAGCGTACATCTGCGTCCGGATGCTCCGGTGGATATGATTACCAGGATATTCCTTCAGAGCAAGTTCCATACGATGATTGAATCGGGTGCAATTATCCATGCATTTGTAGGTGAAGAAAGGCCGCCGGCTTCCAGCATCATGAATCTGGTCAAAAAGACCTTTAAGAATACCCAGGCTGCGCAGGTTACCATTTCCCCGGAATTTACTATTTGCAACGATTGCAAGAAGGTTACCCAAAAACTTACCGATACCTGCGGACACTGCGGTTCCAGGAATGTGTACGGGATTTCACGGATAGTGGGATATTTCAGCCGTATTAATAACTGGAACAAATCCAAGATTGGTGAACTGGCAGACAGGCACAAGGGCAATTATACGGTAAATGATTTCTTGCCCAAAAAGGACCGAATGCCTGCGGAACCATGCACAACGAAGTGTTAAATTCAGGTACAGAAATTTCAAAACAGGGGTACAAAATTTTGTGCTCCTGTAAATAGTATGCTGAATGGGTGAAGCGGAGCGCATCCAATAAAAATAGACAAAAAGACGGGTTTTCTCCGTTTAACCCGTTCATTCTAATCGTGACATAGAATGGTTGTTCCAATTAAGGGATTTATAGAGAATAGTTTAATCGAGTGGGAAGGGAAGATTGTATCAATAGTCTTTTTGCCTACCTGCAACTTTCGTTGCCCTTATTGTCATGCTCCTCATTTAGTACAATCACCGAATGATTTAGAATCTATTCCCGCTGATGCAGTGATTGACAAGATGAGACAAAATCGTGGGTGGGTTGACGGCGTTGTTGTTACGGGTGGCGAACCAACCTCACATAAACATCTCGATGGATTTTTGACATCGTTGAAAGATACGGGAGTTGTGGTACGTCTGGATACCAATGGCACAAATCCTCATATCTTAAAAGATTTAATTGCTAAAAAACTGCTGGATTGCGTGGCCATGGATATCAAGGCCCCCCTTCAGCAGAGAAAATATGAACTGGTTTCTGGGGTGCCTTGTAATATTGATGATATTCAGGAGAGTATCCGGATTATCATGGAAAGCGGTATTGAGTACGAATTTAGGACTACCGTCTGTCCGACACAGCTTGATGGAGACGATATTGAAGAAATCGCCAGAACTATCCAGGGTGCGTGGCGTTATATTCTCCAGGCTTTTCGACCGAATCATTGTCTGGATACCGGGATGTTAAAGATTGAACCGTATCCCGCCGAAATGCTAAGGGATTTTGCGGCACGAGCTGGCAAATATGTCGATTACTGCTGTGTGCGCGGTGAAGAAGGGAAGGTTTTGCAAAGAAATTGGTAATTTCATTATACTATTTTGGTCTCATACCAGGTCAGAGAAAGGGGGTGATTGTCTATGGCGGCAAAGAAGTGTGGAAGTTCTTCAAAGACATCAAAAGGAACTGCAAAGAAAAGTACTAAGAAAACAGCAAAGAAATAAATAAACGACAGTGCGTTTGTATAGTATTTTAAAAATCTTTTAAGATACTCTTAGATTTAGAAGTTTGCTATTTTAGCAAAAGGTAAAAATTTGTATATCGTATAGGTACTCAATATTCATGGTTAATGTATAAAATATTTTCATATTTTCATTTCAGAGACCAAATGTAGTATGTATAATGATAAAGGGGTATTTCGCACTAGCGAAATACCCCTTTTTAGTAACGGATGTTTCTTTTATTATTTTAAATTGTCAGGATCATGAGACTAAAAAAACTGGAATTATTTGGGTTTAAATCTTTCGCAGAAAAAACTGAAATCGCCTTTGAGGATGGAATAACCGTCATTGTGGGACCGAATGGATGCGGGAAGAGCAATGTCATTGATGCGCTCAAGTGGGTGCTTGGTGAGCAGAGCGTAAAGTCACTTCGGGGCAACGAAATGGCAGATGTGATTTTCAATGGAACGGATAAACGTCCATCCCTGGGTTATGCCGAGGTATCCCTGACCATCCAAAATAATAAAGGACTGTTACCTCTCGAATACTCCGAGGTCTGTATAACCCGCCGTTTGTACACCTCGGGAGAATCTGAATATTTTCTCAACAAACAGGCAAGCAGACTAAAAGATATCCGCGAGCTTTTTCTGGATACTGGTTTTGGAGCAAATGCCTATTCTGTCATTGAGCAGGGCAACGTGGAGGCCATGCTGCAGGCGGATTCTCGTGAGAGACGGACATTGTTTGAAGAAGCAGCCGGTATCAGCAAGTTTAAATCGCGTAAAAAAACAGCCTTGAGTAAGCTTGAACATGTTGAACAAAATCTCCTCCGGGTTGGTGACATTGTTGAGGAACTGCAGAAGCAGCTCCGGTCGGTGAAGCTCCAGGCGTCAAAGGCGCGAAAATACCAGGAATATGTAGAACATCTCAAAAAATTAAAGATCGGTCTCTCGCTACGGAACTATCGTGATTTCAAAGGGAAAAAGACAACTATTTCTGAGCAGGTCAACCAGGCAGTAGAACAAAACAACGCGATCGTTGCCGGATTGAACGAGCTTGAAGTGCAAATAACGGCAATTGAGGGCATAGTAGGGCAATTAGAGAAGCAATTGTCGCAGATGCAGACGGAACGGATAAATTTGGAGACGCAAATCTCTAAAAATCAGGACAAAATAAAATATAATCACGAACGCATGAAAGAATTGGAAATGCTCCGTGAAAAATATGCTGAACAACAAAAGGGTCTCGAAAACAAAGTGCTTGAGGTAAACAACAAGATTACAGAGACAAAGGAAATGGTGAATACCGTAACGCAGGAAATGATAAAATTTGCTGATATCCAGAAGGCAAAAGAGGTTTTCCAGAAAGAGATCAGCTTCGAATGCGACATGCTGTATCAGGGTATTGACGAAAAGAAGTCCGAGGTTATCTCGATCCTTCAACAAGAATCCAGCCTCCAGAATGAAATTGGCAGCCTGACCACCGAAAAAGACGCCTTGAAAGGCAGAAAAATACGGCTTTCCAGAAGACAAGAGGAAATTACTTCAGTCGTGGATATCCTGACGTCCAAATATGAGGAGATTACAAAGGAAAAGAATACCCTCGTGGAAGAATTTCATGGCTTAGACCAGAAACTATCCACCTCAAAAGGACGTATACAAGAACTCGTGAGTATGATGCGTTCTCTGGACGAACAAATCAATCAGCAAAAACAATTGCAGAGCAGTAAGATCTCCCGCCATGAAGTGCTTATGGATTTTGAAATGCGTGCGGAGGGTGTAGAATCCGGTGCAAAGGCTATTTTGGATGAGTCCAAAAAGGATCCCGCAGCCGTAAGCGGCATCCGGGGCATGATTGCCGATCTGGTTAAAGTCGACCTCCCATATGCATTGGCTATCGAGACTGCCCTCGGTGAAAGGGTTCAGGGGATTATCACCGATACCACCGATAATGCTGTCCAGGCGGTTGCATTCCTGCAGAAGAGTCAAAAAGGACACGCAATCTTTTTCCCGTTGGATAGAACCAATGACTACCCCTCTATTCCTGAAGAAATTCTGCAAAAACCCGATGTCGTCGGTGTCGCACGCAAATTCGTTAACAGTACGGAAGCGGTTTGCAAGGTGGTCGATGGTTTTCTGAATAATACAATCATTGTAAAGGATCTTACCGCCGCACTTGCCATGGGCTGCAACAATCGTACTGTCCGGTACGTTACCCTTGACGGCGCACTGCTAGAACCCGACGGTGCGCTCAGCGGTGGCAAGAAGCAAGGGCAGGTGGGCATCATATCCCGGAAAAGCGAGCTGAAGAAGATCGAGGAGGAATTGATTCACATCCGGCAAATCCTTGAGAAATTGGAAATGGACAAACAATATCACATCGAGGAAATTACCGGACTTGAAGTGGAAACTGCCCAGCTGGCAAAGAGAATCGAACAGATAAACATCCTGAAGATTTCAAAGGACAATGAGATTACCCAAAATGAACAGAAGCGGGACGAACTCACGGCAGAGAAAAAAATCAATGAAAATGAGATGGAAGAGATCGATGTGGAAGTGGAAAACGCTTCTGAACGTGAGCGAAGTTTACAGGCAGAATTAATGCATTTCAATCAGCAACACAAGCAGTTAGAACAACAGGTTGAAGAGTCTGCTATGCTTGTGGAAGAAAAAGAGCTTTTAAAAAAGAATGTTCAGGAGGAAATAACTGCGGTTAAAATCGGCCTTGCGCAAAGACAGGAAAAGAAAGACGGTCTGGACAAAGCGTCGCATAAACTCGATGCCGAGTTACTGGAAGCACAAGAACAGATTACCCTGAGCATGCGAGAACGCGAGGAGTGTCAGAAAAAAAAGCAGGAAGCTGAAGCGGAGATTAAACACATGGAACTTCTTCTCCGTGAACTCGATACACAAAGGATAGCTTTGGAAGAGTCGATAGTTTCTTGCAAGACGGAGCGGGATGGCCATAATCTGAAAACCACAGAATTGAAGGAACACCTTGATGAAAAGCGTGCAGAGCAGAAACACTTCGAGCAACAGATCCAGGAATTAAAACTCAAGGAAAACGAGTATCACATCCGTCTCTCCAATCTTGAAGAGCGTGTACGGGAGGAATATCACGTTGAGTTGTCAGATTTAGATAATACTACCGATGAAATTAAATTGGAACTCACCACGTCACAGCCGGAATCTACCGATCCAACCCAACTCCAGGTTGATTTTTGGGAGACAGTTTCCAAGGAAATCGAGGAACTGCAGGGAAAGATCGGAAGGCTGGGGAATGTGAACCTGGAGGCCATCAAAGAGCAAGATGAGCTGGAGATTCGCGAGACATTTCTGGTAAATCAGAAAGAAGACCTTGAGAAATCCCAGGATGCGCTGCAGAATCTGATAAAAAAGATCAACCATACCAGCCGCGAATTGTTTGAAAAAGTATTCAACGACATCCGCCAGAATTTCCAGGTGATGTTCCGAAAATTATTTGGCGGGGGTAAAGGCGACATAATCCTGGAGGAAAATGTGGACATCCTGGAGGCGGGCATTGAGATCATGGCGCAGCCACCCAGTAAAGAACTCCGTTCAATTACCCTCCTCTCCGGTGGTGAAAAGGTAATGACCACCGTAGCGCTCCTTTTTGCAGTATTCCAATCAAAACCCAGCCCATTCTGCATCCTGGACGAGGCAGATGCCGCCCTGGATGAGAGCAACATAAATAGGTTTACCCACATTCTGAAGGAATTTACCAAAGACACGCAATTTCTCGTAATTACCCACAACAAGGTGACCATGAGCGTTGCCGATGTAATGTACGGAATTACCATGCAAGAACCGGGCGTATCTATGAAGGTGGCCGTTAAATTCGAGGAAATCGAGAAGAAGGTTGCGTAAAATCTTTAACGACGGTTTACCTTTGTAAATTTGCTTGACAAAAAACTGAGCACTTAGTATATTCCAAATCATAATTAAGATTCAGGCGATGGAGTTCGCCTTAATTGCTATGTGATAGCTGATAACTCCTATTGAAGCTAAATACTTCGATAGGAGTTTTTTTATTTATAAGAACCCCTGTCAAAGACAAAGTCTCGACAGGGGTTTTTTGTTATGGAGGAATTGTTCCATGTTAGAAGAATTTATAAGGCATAAGATCGAAATACTGGGCATCATTGAAAATGTCGAGGCATTGATGAGGAATGATGTGGGGGCCAAGGACAACAGGCTGTTCATGGTCAAAGAACAGTTGATATCAAATTGTTTTAATCTGGTGGTTTTAGGACAATTTAAAAGGGGCAAGACAACTCTTATTAATAGCCTGATCGGCGAGGAGATACTTCCCTCTTCCATAGTGCCGCTGACCTCTATCGTGACGATCATAAAGTATGGTGAAGAGATTGGTTGTTTGGTCTCCATGAAGGATGGCAGCGAAAAGAAGATTTGCATAGAGGAACTTCCTGAATATGTGACAGAAAAGGGGAATCCTAAAAATATACGAGGCGTACGATGCGCACGCATCGGGTATCCATCCCCTTTCCTCGAAAAAGGGATACTGCTGGTAGATACGCCGGGAGTGGGATCCACCTTTCTGCACAATACAGAAACGACCTATGAATTTTTAGACCACCTGGATGCGGCATTGTTCCTTATGAGCGCCGATGTTCCTGTCTCACAGGTAGAAAAAGAACTCCTCGATACCATCAAAGGCTCTACCCGGAAGATATTCTTTGTCTTGAATAAGATTGATAATTTTACTGCAAAAGAGATTGAAGAAATAGCCGCCTTCAATAAACAGGTACTGGAGGAGATGGGGTTTACCGTTCAGGAAATCTGGCCTGTCTCAGCCAGGGAAGCACTGAAGGCGAAAACTGTGAATAATGACATTCAACTTTCGCAGAGCGGTCTTTTGGGGCTGGAAGATGCCTTAGGGAGTTTTCTCTCTTTCGAGAAAGGTAAAATCGTCCTGAATACCACCATATCCAGGACAAAGCGGTTTGTCTCCCAGAAACTATCCCAGATAGCCATAGAGAAAAAGACTATGGAGGCCTCCGGAGAAGAGTTAGAAAATAAGATTAACACATTTCATCAGCTTGTAGGGAACCTGAAGCAGGACAGGGAAGATATGAAATATCTGCTCAAGGGCGAATCAGACAAGCTGTGTTTCAAGGTGGAGGAGATGTTAAAGATTTTAGAAGAAAAGGAGACTCCAAGAGTCAAGCAGTGTCTCACGGATTTCTATGAAAAAAATCCTGATCCCAATCCCACCGTTTTAAGGGACGAAATGCAGAAGGTTATCAAGGAGGAGATCATCAGGGGATTCGATGCATTCAGAAAGGATACCGAGAAGGTAATCTCAAATAATATTCAAGAAACCTTTAATCGTTTTACAAGGCGTTCCAATAATATTATCAACGAGTTCAAAACGGCTGCCGAAATACTCTTTGAGGTATCTATGGAACAATGTGAATTTTCCGTTGAACTAGCCAGGGATACCGGTTTTTATTACATGATCCAGGAATATACCGCCCCTACGGAAGAAGAAGTCAAGTCCATCCTGCGCATCCTCTTGCCGAAATCCATGAGCAGAAAGATGGTCTTGAACGAGATGATGGAGCGGGTGTCCTCCGATGTGGGCAGGAATTGTGGCAGGACACGCTCAGACCTTACAGCAAGGATCAGTAAAACCATTGACCATTATTCGAAACAACTGAAAGAGCTTGGGAATGACCTTATTGCACAGATAGAACAGGCCATACAAAAAGGACAAGAGAGACGAAGCGCGGGTAGTGAGTCGATACGGCTTGAGCAAGGGGTATTAACGAACAAGACCTGAGCTCTGGAAGAGCAGAAAGAAAATCTGGAAAGGGTGTGGAACTCCGTAAATCTGATGGACGTAAAGACAGAACAGATGGTATTCTGACACAAACATGCATAAACAAACCTCTCTTTTTAAAGGGGAAGCGGGTATTTCTTTTCGTAAATATTTTTCTTGACAGCGTTATGCCTTATATGATATAACTCCTCCCGAATATGAATGTGAAATGTAAGATATGGTTTGAAAAAAATGGTGGCGTGGCCTTCGCCGAGGGAAGGAGGATGTTATTGGAAGCGGTAGATCGTTTGGGATCTTTGAATGCAGCGGCGAAGGAGTTGGGGATGTCGTACCGGGCTGCCTGGGGAAAGATCAAGGCCACAGAGAAGGCGTTAGGTATAAAGTTATTGGAGGTTACTACCGGAGGAAAGGGTGGAGGCGGGGCTACCCTGACGCCAGATGCAAGGGAGCTCATCCGGAAATTCGAAAAATACACAAACCGGATGAACTTATTAATGGAAAGGGAATTCAAAAATATTTTCGATAAAAAGAAATCATAGCGGACAAAAGTATTTTCGCTTTTTTTGCAAGAAATTGTACAAGAAATACGAATATGGGAGAGTGGAGAAACGAAGGGTATAAAAAAAAAGAATTGAAATATTTCCCCCTTTTTCCTCCTTTCTCCTTGAATATTTTTCTCCGGCTTGTTCGGTTAAAATATGGCAAACAGACTTTGCGGGACAATTATCAGTATAACTCGGGGACAGATTCATGCACATGTACAAATCTTGTGGAAGGACGTTCCTCTGAGCGTCATCATCACAAGGGCTTCGTGTGATGACATGCACCTTGCGGTGGGTGACACGATTTCTGCGCTTATCAAGGGTACGGACATCATGCTTGCAAAATCCTTTTCAGGAATGCTGAGCGCGCGAAACAAGGTCAAGTGCGTTGTGAGAGATATTGTTCAGGGAGATGTATTGTCAAAGGTTTTTGTGGAATCTCAAGGTGATATGCTCCATGTTATTATTACGAGTACATCGCTAAAGGATATGGGAATTAGCACGGACGATGAAGTCACGGCAATCGTAAAATCGACAGAATTGATATTATCGAAGGAAATTTAACCGTGAAGAGAATGTGGTGGTATGCACGATAAATGATTTTCAGGTGTGATATTTGAAATACCGCACAGGGCAGGTTGTGTAAATCGGACATCCATTTTTATTTATATTCGCTATGTCAATAATGATATAACAACAACGAAAGGAGGGGTAGATGCGAAGTACCTGGTCTGTATATAGTATGTCTCTGGCTTTGGTATTCTGTGTTGTATATGCTGATGGTGTGGCGCAGAACGTAAGCGCCCAGGATGTCGTTCAGAACAAGGAGCCAGCTAACGGTGAAACAGATGAGTTAAAAAAGCAATTAAACCAAATGGAGAAAGCGTTTCTCGTACAGCAGAAAATGATGAAAGAGATGGAGGCACTGGCATTGAGCCAGCAGGAGCAAATCAAGGAATTGAAAAACCGTATCGAAGCGGTAAGTGAGAAACCGGTGGCCGTTGCAAAGGAGGAGATTAAAGAAGAGGTAAAGCAGGAAATGAAACAGGAGGTAGGGAACTACCTCGCATCCGATGAGGCGCGGGAAAAACTGGGATTAGGCTTGCCCGGCAAATACGAATCTGTTAACGGCTACTATACGCCCGACAGAGAAAGAACCTCGATAGGCTTTCAAACAAGGGATGGGAAATATTCTTTAAACATGGGTTTCAGAATGCAGATGCGTTTTACCTACAGAGACAGGGACGAGGATTTTCATCAAACGGATATAGCCGATATTGATTTGCGCAGGGCACGGGTCTGCTTTGGCGGTAACATTTATAGCAAGGACTTGAATTATTACGTGGAACTTAGCGGCGATAGCTATAATGTAACTATGTGGGACTATTATGTCTACTGGACACCGCTCGCTGCACTTAATATAAAGACAGGGTATTTTAAAGTGCCGGCCAGCCGCCAGTGGCAAGCAGCAGCTTTTAAGCTTCTCTTCCAGGACAGGTCAATTGCCACCAATGATTTTAAACAGGACAGGGATTATGGTCTGGACATCTATGGTTTGCCTTTTGATGGCCACGTGGAATACCATGCGTCCGTTTTTCGCGGCGCTGGTCAGAATCCCTTAAAAACCTATGGAAAGGATGAAAACATTGACAATCATCTCATGTATGTGCTCAGTGCACGATACAATCCTTTTGGAATCTATGATTATTATGACGAAACTGACCTGAAATACACAGAAAAATTTAAGGCAACGGCTGGCGCTTCAGTAATCTATAATGCAAAAGATAATGACACGAAGCTGGCGGATACCAATGTTGTGGTTGGTAACTTTGATCTGGGTATGAGATACAAAGGGTTTACGTGGGATAGTGGCTATTACATAAGATCGGAAAATCCCGATAAAGATATCGGTGGTGATACGATAAATTCAGACGGTTTCTATACTCAGGCAGGTTATTTTGTAATCCCTAAAAAACTGGAGGTCGGGGCCCGTTACTCTTTGTTAGATCCCAATCAAGATGTGCCGGATGATATTCAGAAGGAGTATTCAGCGGGCATCAATTATTACTTCCGTGGTCATCGTTCAAAGATACAGACCGATGTGGCTCGCTATGTAACAGAAACCACAGATGGAAACAACAATGAAAACAGATTCAGATTACAGTATCAATTGATATTTTAGGGGAGGATATGATGAATTTGAGAAGGTCTAAAGGGCTGGTTACAAAATTTATTCCAGTTGCATGTGTAACGTGGTTGCTGTTTTTGGTGATGGCTTTTCACAATCCAGTTCTGGCAGAGGAAAAAATCCTTATTGCTGCCGCCGCCAATCTGAACCCTGCCATGAATGATATTATCAAAGGATTTAAGAAGGAGCATCCTACCATTGTTGCAGAGGTATCGTATGGTTCTTCCGGTAATTTCTTTGCCCAGATTAAACAGGGGGCGCCTTTTGATATCTTTTTCTCAGCCGATACAACCTATCCCGTGCGCCTCGAAGATGAAGGTTTGGCGGTAAAGGGTGAGAGCAAGATTTACGCCTTTGGGAGCATTGTGCTCTGGATACCGAGGAGTTCTTCACTAAATCCCCGGAAAGGGTTACCTTTAGTTTCTGATAACAAAGTAAAAAAGCTGGCTATTGCAAATCAAAAACTTGCACCCTATGGTATGGCGGCAGAGGAGGCGCTTCGATACTATGGATTGTGGGACAAGGTTCAGGACAAGCTGGTCTTCGGGGAAAATATCTCGCAAACGGCGCAATTCGTCCTATCAGGTGCGGCTGATGTGGGGATTATCGCCCTGTCTCAGGCAATTTCACCAAAAATGGAGAACGACGGAGATTACTGGATCATCCCCGCCGAATCGTATAACAAGCTTGGACAAGCTTACACTATTTTACAAAGAGGCAAAGGTAAGTCCGATGTCAAAAAATTCCTGGAATTTGTGCAAGGGAAAAAAGGGGAGAAAGTATTTTTGAAATATGGTTATTCACTTCCAAAATAGATTAGCCATATTTATCATAAAAAATATAGCAAACTTGTTTATAAAGGGGGAATGGTTTTTCCCAGAGGACCCAGATATCCTAATTTGTCATGGAGATTGGTGATCTGGAACCTTCTCCGCATGAAAGGAGCAAGGTATGAAGATCAGCGCTCGTAATATTTTAAAAGGTAAGGTCAAGGAAGTGAAGCATGGTATGGTGGACACGGAGGTGGATATAGAATTGCCTGGAGGGGGTGAAATCGTATCAATCATTACGAAACACTCTGCAGAAACGATGAAACTGGTAAAAGGCAAAGAAGTTTATGCGGTCATCAAGGCATCCAATGTAATGATTATGGTAGACTAACCACTGAGGAAACAGACATCAGGTAAAGAGTAAGAAACGATTCAAATACAGCCACCGCGCTTTCGCGCGGTGGCTGTATTTGAATCGTCTTGGGGAATAGCAATATACAAAACTCTTACAACAACAGGAAAAGTGTGAAAAAAATACGCGACAGAATAATTAACGTAAACTACTTGCATACTAATCGTTATTATGTAAGATACCCATGTGGACAAATGCATAGAGACCACATATCCTTTAAACTACAGGACGATTTTTCATGAATTTTGCAGCTCCTTTCCTTTTAACCTTAAAGCTTGCTACCATTACAACACTTTTCTTGTTTGTCTTAGGTATCCCTTTTGCCTACTGGCTCGCATTCTCGAAGTTGCGATTAAAGTTCATTGTGGAATCCGTAACGGCCCTGCCTCTCGTGCTTCCACCTACAGTTTTAGGCTTTTACATCCTTATGGCCATTGGAGCAAACGGTTTTGCCGGGCGTTGGTATGCAGGTGTTTTTCATAAGACACTTGCCTTCTCCTTTCAGGGACTTGTTGTGGGCTCGTTTATCTATAACCTGCCCTTTGCAATACGCCCCTTTCAACTGGCCTTTATCGGGGTGGATAAAAAATTGCTTGAGGCATCATGGAGTCTGGGCAGGTCTAAATTCTATACCTTCCTTTTTGTTATTTTTCCGCTCTCCCGGCAAGGTATTATAACAGGCTGCATACTCTCCTTTGCGCATTGCGTAGGAGAATTTGGGGTTGTCCTTATGATCGGGGGAAATATCCCGGGAGTTACCAGGGTTGCATCGGTGGCTATCTACGATGAGGTGCAGGCGCTGAATTACGGAACTGCGAATATCTACGCAGCCATTCTGCTTGCGTTTTCATTTATAATACTTACGATAGTCTATTTTATCAATAGACGTTTTTTTATGCGCATGTTCTAACCCGAACAAGCCGGAAAAGACAAAACACGAAACACGAAATTCGCGAGTCAACCCCGTCCGGGTTAATTTTTCCCATATCATTGCTAAAAATGTAAAAAATATCTTTGGAGGGTAGTCATGATAATATGGAGGTACTGTTTTGCTGAAAGTTAGTATTAAAAAAACCTGGAAAGAATTCAGACTAAAAGCAGACTTTGAGATTCCTCACGAAAAAATAACAGCCTTGTTTGGCCCCTCGGGGTCTGGAAAGTCGAGTATATTACGACTTATTTCAGGTCTGGAAAGGGCTGACAGTGGGATGATCCATAAGGGAGAAGAGGTGTGGTATGACGAGTCAAAAACAATCAACATCCCGCCACAGCGGCGTTCCGTGGGGTTCGTATTCCAGGACTTTGCCTTATTTCCTCATTTAACCGTAGAAAGAAACGTAACGTATGGAATAAAAGAAAAAAAGAGATTGAAAGAAGCAAAAGACCTTTTGTCCCTGGCGGGATTATCCGGATATGAACGTTACTATCCTGCTCAATTGTCCGGGGGACAAAAGCAAAGGGTTGCCCTGATCCGCGCCCTGGCCAGGAGACCAGATATCCTGCTTCTGGACGAACCGCTTTCAGCCCTGGATTGGGAGACACGCAGGCAGTTACAGGAGGATTTAAAAAGGATCATAAAACAGCTTCAAATAACCACGCTCTATGTAACTCACGACGTGACTGAGGTGTATAAACTGGCAGACTATGTGATCGTGCTGGAGTCGGGTAAAGTGATTAAACGGGGTACACCGGAAGAGATATTTATGGGCAGGAGACTAAGCACTCGTATTCAGATTGTGGGTAAGGTGGTAGACGTAGAATCCGACTCTATCATGGCTGCGGTTACCGTTATGCATGAAGACCAGTATTTTAAGACACTCATCGACACGGAAGAAGTGCGTCGTTTGAACCTGGTAATAGGTGACGATGTGGTGATTGGTGCCAAATCTTCTGACGTAATCTTATGTAAGGTTTTAACAGAGACCCAAGACGTTCTGAACAATATACAACAGATAGCGTAGATTTCTGATAATACGGAATTTTTATTGCAAGGACAGCTAAGAGAGGATAATATCATCACTGCGGCATTTTACAAGCATTGAAAAAGATTACTGGAAAATGTATCCACCGGAGATTCGGATAATACTTTATGGAACGACATTTTGATCAACAATTAGGAGCGCTGAGAAAAAACCTTATTCAGATGGCGTCTTTGGTAGAAACGGCAATTGCCAATGCCATAAAATCTCTGATTGAGCGGAATAGCGAATTGGCCAGTCTGGTAGTGAAAAGCGATGAACAGGTTGATACTCTGGAGCTGGAACTTGAAAAACAGTGCGTGGACTTGCTTGCGTTACGACAGCCCATGGCTATCGATCTCCGGTTTATTACCGCCGCAATTAAGATTACCAACAACCTCGAACGTATGGGCGACCTGGCTGTCAACATCGCAGAACGGGTGATTCCGCTGAACCAGGAGCCACAACTGAAGCCACTTATTGATATCCCCCGGATGGCAACTATTACCCAAACCATGGTGAAAGACAGCATTGATGCGTTTGTGAACAAGGATACGGCGCTTGCCAGGGCTGTCGCTGAACGTGATTCCACCGTAGATTCTTTGAATGACCAGATATTCAGAGAGCTGTTGACCTATATGATGCAGGACCCGGCAAACATAACACGAGCAGTGCACCTGATTCTGATTTCCCGTCATCTGGAAAGGATTGCTGATCACTCCACCAATATCGCTGAAGAAGTCATCTACATCGTAAAGGCCAAGGTTGTCAAGCATCGTAGTACCAGCCTGGAAGAGATTTCATAGCTCCTTCCAAAGACAGTTTCGGCATTTTTAGTAATATCGAATACTCCGGAATATTTCCAAAAAGAGGACACTCTATCCACAATTATTTTATGCCGCAGTTTATAAAGAAATAGGGTAACAATTTAGTTTTTTAAAAAATATTTTGCATGAATGGTATTTATTGTAGGGGCAGGTTTCGAGCCTGTCCCTACACGGCATGAGAAACATGGTTATTGTTGGGGATTTTTCGAAAACCAAATGGTTACGAAATTCCTTTTCACAAATTCGCGCTCATTCCGACAATGCATGTCATACACGCATTGTCCAAAGAACACCGCATGATGATAAATGGTCTGATTTTGAAACGTTTTACGGTAGGGAGCTTCCCTGTCAACGGATATTTGGTGGCCGACCCTGTGACACGTGTTGGGGCGTTTATCGATCCGGGCGGTTTCAGCAAAGAGATTGATGCATTTGTTAAAGAACAAAAAATCCTGCTGCAGTATCTCTTTGTTACGCACGGCCACTGGGACCATACCGAAGGATTTGCTGAGTTTACCAGCCGCTACCAGGTACAAAGCTATGCCGGAGAGGGGGAGATCCATGCCGTCAGCCATTCGTTGCGGGGTGGTGAGGTCATTGAGGCTGGACATTTACGATTTCACGCACTCCCCACACCGGGGCGCACGCCGTGTGGTATCTCATACTCTGTGCCCGGTTGCGTGTTTACCGGTGACGCCCTCTTTTGCGGTACGGCCGGCAGCGCCGGTTCGCTAAAAGAGGCCAAACGCCAGATCGACCATATCCGCAGACATATCTTTTCCCTGCCTGACGAAACGATGGTCTTTCCTGCCCATGGGCCTATGACCACCGTGGGTATTGAAAAATACGCCAACCCCTTTTTTAGATAAGAGGGGAGGATATGTGTGTTTACACAAAAATGTAATACTATAAAATTACAAAACTGGAGACTGGTTTGAATGAAACGAACTCAACATTCCAGGTTAAATTAAGGTCGTGATTTATTTGATTTATTGAGCATCGTCTAACGTTGAGTAAGTTCCACACGGACAAACGGAGTTTGTCCGTGCCACCCTGTTTGTCAATGCAGAAGATTCGCCAACGGTGAATTCTTTGAGCATGGGGATAATCCCTATATTACCTCCTCCATGCATGCTATTTTTATTGGCACAAAAGTTTTTCAAAAAACGAAAGCGATACGAAATACATGACATCGTTGTGCGGCGAGCAATTTGTTGAATCAGTTTGAACCGGTTTTCGATTGAGTTTTTGTATCATTTTGTGCTATATTCTTCACCGTACTTAAACGAAATCGTAATATAAAAAAGAAGAAAAGGAGGTCTGTGTGTCGAGAAAAAAGATAACTGTCATCGGTGCCGGGAACGTGGGAGCTACAACAGCACAGCGCCTTGCTGAAAAAGAAATGGGTGACGTGGTTCTGGTGGATGTTATCCAGGACATGCCACAAGGAAAAGCGTTGGACATCCTGGAATCTGCCCCGATCTATGGATATGATTCAAGGGTTTATGGCACAAACGGCTACGAGGAGACGAGAGATTCCGACATCGTAGTCATTACCTCTGGCGTAGCGAGAAAGCCAGGGATGAGTAGAGATGACTTGCTGAAAACAAATGCTGGCATTGTAAAAGGGGTAGTAGAAAACATAAAAAAAACATCACCGAATGCCATCCTGATCATTGTGTCTAACCCACTGGATGCCATGACCTATGTGGCCTATAAAACGAGTCTTTTCCCAAAACATCGTGTCATTGGCATGGCGGGTGTGCTGGATGCTGCGCGTTTTCGTACTTTCATTGCAATGGAGCTCAAGGTATCGGTGGAAAACATTCACGCTTTTGTGTTGGGGGGGCATGGGGATACCATGGTCCCATTGACACGATACACCACGGTTGCAGGAGTTTCCGTAGAGGAATTGATACCAAAGGCCCGTCTGGAGTCAATTGTGAAACGTACCAGGGATGGCGGTGCAGAGATTGTAAACCTGCTCAAAACGGGTAGCGCCTTTTATGCCCCATCAGCAGCGGTTGCAGAGATGGTAGAGTCTATCATAAAAGACAAAAAAAAGATTCTGCCTTGTGCTGCATTGTGTGAAGGAGAATATAATATCAAAGGACTTTTCGTGGGTGTGCCGGTAAAGCTTGGTGAAAATGGCATTGAACAGATCTTTGAGATCAAACTCAACGCAGAAGAATCTGCTGCCTTAAAGAAGTCGGCTGAAGCCGTAAAAACGCTGTGTGAACAGGTGGGGAAATTATTATAGAATTGTTTCAAGGTGAACCACAATCGAATTGCTTTCTTCACAAGGCTTCGTATACCTGTATCTTCCCGTCTTAGATTATCGTAAAAGCGTTTTTCCTCCATTGCAAGGAGGGAACAAAAAGATAGTACGAGGAGAGGTTTCAATATATTTTATTCGTAAGAAAGGGAAGTATTCATTTGTTTGAATAATTCGAATATGAATCTCGTTAAGGCTGAAAAACGATTACTCGAAATTCTTTTGCAAAAATCCTTCAAATATAATGAGGAACCTATCTTTAAACTGGTGTCAGGGAGGATGAGTAACTATTACATAAATTGTAAAACAACAACCTTAGACCCGGAGGCAATGTTGTTAATTGGGCACCTCTTTTATAACAAGGTCAAAGCACTTCATATTAACGCCATTGGCGGCCTGACCCTGGGCGCCGACCCTATTGCATTTGCCACCGCCATGGTTAGTGGCATGCAGGACGATGCGATTAATGCCTTTGTTGTACGAAAAAAGGCGAAAGAACATGGATTAATGAAATGGCTTGAGGGTAATATAAGGGAAGGGGATCGGGTGGTAATTGTCGACGATGTAGTAACCACCGGACAATCAACGATAGATGCCATTGACCATGCCAGGGAATCAAAACTGAATGTTCTGAAGGCTATCGCCCTGGTGGATCGACAGGAAGGCGGACGGGAAAATATTGAAAGAAAGAAAGTTCTTTTTGAGTCAGTCTTTACCAGAGATGATTTAATGAGTATTTACAAAAGAACGTAACGTTCGCCAAAAGGTTGAAGTGTTATTCAAAAATGAATACTGAAAAACGGGGTTTATGGTCATGGTTGTTGCAGAGAATTACCGCCTTATTGTTGGTAATAGGGATGGCTGTTCATTTCTTTGTTTTTCATTTCAGCCCCGGCAGATACGCATCCCGTTACTACGAAGAAATTATCCATCGGTTTTGTACTCCCGGGTGGATTACCTTTCATATCTGTCTCCTTGCGCTCGTTGTTTTTCATGGTCTGAATGGGTTATGGGGTATTTTTGCTGACTATTGTTGGAGTGAAAGAACCGTGCGATTCGTGAAACGAGCTCTCTGGTTTACGGGGCTTGTTCTCTTTGGTATCGGGGTTTACATCCTTATTTGGTTTGCAACAACACGTGATGGTTTTTAGGTCTCAGCAATGAACATCCAAAAGATTAAAGAAGGTTATAAGGATTTCGTAAAGAACAGAAATACAGGTATGTATGCCTTCTGGATACATCGCATTACCGGCATCATGATTGCCGTATTCTTGTTCTTACATATCTGGACACTGAGTGCTGTCTTTCGAGGGAAAGATGCCTATGATTATGCGGTTAGTAAATTTGATACGAAATTCGGGTGTCTGTTTCAATATGTTTTGCTCCTCATCGTAGCGATACACTTAGTAAATGGAGTAAGGATAACGGTTGTTGATTTTTGTGGCATTACCCGCAGTCAAAAGAAATTGTTATGGATATCGCTTTTCGTTTTGGTCATCATTGCTGCTGTTGGAATTATTACGGTGCTTTTGTGATTATTCAATACTCGGCATATTATTGAGTTCCGTCTTGCTGGGAAAAAATTCACGAGGAGTGAATGCTTTTTTGTTGCGATTCTATTCCTATCTCTGTCTTTCAAGATTCTCCTCTGGAATTTACGCAGAATTTGTCTGGAATGCCTGTTCAGGACAGGTTCAAGTATTGTCATAGGCTACAGGCGATATATGTAAACAGGGCTGTGCCCATAGAAAGTACATCTTCATCCAGGAGGAACCGGGGGCTGTGTAGCGGTTGGTTCGTGCCCTTTTCGATATTTCCTGCCCCTAAAAAAACATAGGCCCCTTTTATCTTTTCCAGATAATAGGAAAAATCCTCACCTCCCATTTTGGGATCTATGTGTTCCACGGATTTATTTCCAAAGAGTCCTATAATCTTATCCTGTATGAAATCCACCTGTTGCTGTGGATTATTCAGCGGAGGATGACCCTTGAGATACTCAAATTGGTAGGAGGCATTATTGAGTGAAGTAATCCCCCGAATAGCCTCTTCTATCAGGATCGGCATTTTATACCTTAATTCCTTGGCAAGGGTTCTTACGGTGCCTATAATCCTGACCTTGTCTGGTATAACGTTAAAGGTTGTTCCACCAGAGATTTGGCATAAAGAAACTACACAAGGAGACAGAGGATTCACCTTGCGCGATACAATTGTTTGAATGGCCAATATTACTTCGGCAGCGGTAACAATAGGGTCTACACACAAGTGTGGTGTAGAGGCGTGCCCGCCCTTTCCTATGATGGAAATGACAATGCGGTCTGTAGCAGCCATCGTGGCCCCTGCCCGTACTCCAAAGGTGCCCGAGGGAATATTCGGGTCGATATGCAACCCATAGATTTCGTTCACATCTTTAATGACCCCTTGTTCAACCATGAGCTTTGCTCCCCCGGGGTGTTGTTCTTCGCAAGGCTGAAAGATAAATTTCACCTGTCGTTTCAGTTTGTGTCTCAACTGTGTCATGAGTTTTGCAGCACCAAGAAGTATCGCCATGTTTGCGTCATGTCCGCAGGCATGGGACATCCCTTCATTCTGGGATTTAAAGTCAAGGTTGTTTTCCTCGGTTATCGGCAAGGCATCCATATCAGCCCGGAAGGCAACGGTGCTTGATGCTCCATCGACCTGAAGGGTGCCAAGGACACCTGTTTTTGCGATGTCTGTTTGTACCTGTAATCCCAGTCGTTTCAATTCTTCAGCGATAATACCGGAAGTACGAATCTCACCAAAACCGGTTTCCGGATATTTGTGAAAATCTCTCCGCATTCCAACAACATAATCATGAAGTTCTCTGGCATGGGTCAGGATTTCTTGGGTAAGTGTTTTGTCTGCCATAGTCTCTCTTCCAGAAAATTTATTTTAGTTTCTCAGAACGGACACTTGCGTTTTTCATATCATTTCTATAAAGATAATAAAGATGCTTCACTACGCGCCACTACCCCTAAGCCATCACCCACAGGTAATGATAATTTTCCCCTATCGACCATTACACCGGTGTATGGATCGTTGGTTACAAGGAGATGTCCGTCAAGATCAATATGGTCAACCAATGGCGTTACATGGGAAGCCGCAGTGATTGATACGGAACTTTCGATATTGCAACCCATCATTATTTTGAGATCATGGGCACGAGCGGTATGAATCATCCGAATCGCTTCACGAATGCCACCGCATTTCATGAGCTTGATATTAATTCCGTCTACCACGTTGGAAAATGCAGGTATATCATGTGTATCTTTTACATCTTCGTCAACAAAGATGGGGATTTTTGCCGCGCCTCTGATCTTTTGAAGTAATTCAATGCTGCCAACGGGAAATGGTTGTTCCACAAGCTCAACACCAAGGTTTTCCATCAATTTCAGCTTTTTTATTGCTTCATGAAGCGTCCAGCCGGTGTTAACATCCACGCGAAAGACTGCCCTGGTGATTTTGCGCAGCTCTCTCAGGGTCTCGATGTCTTCTTTAAAACCCGCCTTGATCTTAAGAATGGGGAAATCTTTTACCTCATCAACCTTTTTGCACATCTTTTCCAAGGTGTCGATTCCGATAGTGAATGACGTTACATTTGCGTTGGGTTTTTTTAATCCCAGAAGCTGGTAAAGGGGAATTTTAAGTTTTTTACCAATCATATCGTAAAGGGCAATGTCTATTGCAGCACGGGCAGCGGTGTCTCTGGGAAATCTGCTTTTGAGAAGATGGGTAGTGTCTTCCAGATGAAAGGGATCCGCCTGTTGTAAAAGGTCGATCGATTGGTCAAGTACCCTGGTAACGCTCTTTGCATCTTCTCCCAAAAAACGGGTTGGCGCGGCCTCTCCAAAACCAACAACACCATCAGTGTCTCTTAACAGGACTATGATATTATTTTGAATATCGCGGCTTTCTCTAGCAATCTGAAAGGTGTGTTTCAACTTCAAATCGAGAGGATAAAAAGAGAGATTCATGGTAAGAGGGAAAGAACACTGTCCATAAATTTACCCACGCCAAACTTGATGGGGTCTGTGGCAGGAAGTTTTGTTTCCCGCTCTATTTTTTGTATCTCCTGCAATGCATCACGGTCCGCCATGCCAAAACAATTCAGCGAAATGCCAAGCACCCTGCATGGAAAAACGGGTTGTGCCAGTTTCTCATAGAGATCGATCAGATACGAAAGCGGTAAAATGGAAAAATCATTAAAATGACGAAGTGTCTTTCGCGCTGGTTGATGGCACAAGATAAGTCCCTGAGGGGCAGAGCCATGCAACAGGCCAAGGGTAACACCAGAATATGCCGGGTGGACGATCGTGCCTTGTCCTTCGATGCTTAAGAGGGGGTACTGGGCGCGGTCAAGCACCAGTTTTTCTGCTGCTCCGGAAATGAAGTCCGAAATAACGTGGTCTACGGCAATTCCACTGCCATCGATCATAATACCTGTTTGCCCTGTTGCAACGAAGCGAGCGTTAATGCCCCGGTTTCTGGCGGCATTGGTAATTTCAAGTGAAGTCACCATCTTCCCGATATTACAATCAGAGCCTACGGTAAGGATACGTAGCGTCTTGGTATTTTTTGCTTTTCCCGAACCCAACGGAATGTCTTCGGAAGGCTTACGGATATCCCAGATTTTTACATGATGCTCGGTTGCCAACTGATGAAATTCCCGGTCTTCGTTTAAATGGCAATGAAGTCCGCTAATAATATGAAGTCCGTTTCTTAGTGCATCGGCAATATGTTTACGCCATTCGGCCGGAAGCATGCCACCAGGCGGCGCAATGCCGATGAGGAGAGCATTGGGTTTGAGATGAAGGATGTCTTCGATGGTATGGACAATAGGAATTCCTTTTCCAATACCGATAATTGATTCAGGATCTTTACCGGCATTAACACTGTCTATCAGCGCAATCACCTCTTCTTTACAGTAACGAATGACGCTGACAGCGGTTTTTGCAGTAAAGAGATCAAGCCTTCCTTCCGTTAAAATAACAAGTCTGCGATTTTGTATAGATTTCATAAAAAGTTATTTTCGACGCTTCCTTTTTATGTTTTTTGCGTATCGTTTCCTTTGGCTGGGTGTGGTAGATTGCAATTTACTCAAATGCGTTTTATATTCCTTAGCGTCTAGTAATTCATTCAGGAGATGTGTTTCGGTGGTTACAAACTTTACTAACCAACCATGATGATAGGGATCGTTGCTTAAGATATTCAGATTTTCATAAAGACGTTCGTTTACCGCTACAATCTCACCTGCTATAGGAGAGGTAATATCAATCAGCTTCTCCATTGCCTCTAGCTCTCCAAAAGAAATTCCAGAGAGTATATCGTCTCCTACCTTTGGGAGATCGAGAAACAAGAGCTCATCAAGTTCATCAACGATAAATTTTGAAAGGCCAATTGTGACTGCTTTCTTATCCCAAAAGAACCATTCGTGAGTTGATGTATATTTTAAATGCTCTGGAATCATAACATAATACCTCGCAAGAAATTATAACATATTAATTTTAAAAATCGTAGCATAGGACATCATTGTTGTCAAGAATAATTGCCAGCAATGCATGCTGATTATTAAGCCATTTTTGACTTTGATTTGCATTCAACGTTGTCCGGTTAGAAATTTGCGGGTACGTTTTTGTCATACCCGAACGCTTTTATCGGGTATCCAGTGAACCCTGAACTTCCTGGATTTCCGCTAAAAACATGCGGGAATTACATCTCGAGAGCAATAAAACAAGACACGCAAATTTCTAACCGGACAACACTGATTTGCATTAAAAAATATAAACTTCTCATTTATAAGAGTATTTTTTATACTGTCTTTCCGAATTTTATAACGCAGCAACACGGTATCTCAAGCGTTAGGTACTTTCCATGAAAATAATACATACTTCAAATAAAGGGATATATGGTCTCGTTGTTCAAGTCCTGCAAAGACATTCTCTGCAGATCGGTCGCTTAGGTAAATTTGACTTTCCGGCAGGTTTTTATGCCTATGTCGGGAGTGCACAAAATAACCTGCAACACCGAATAAAACGACACTTGCAGCAAGAAAAAAAGGTCCGCTGGCACATCGATTATCTCTTGCAATACGGACGGGTAATTTCTGTTCATACCTATGCCGGAGAAAAAAAGAAAGAGTGCATCTTGAGTCATAAAATCGAGCGTATGAAAGAAGCATCAGTGCCAGTGAAAGGGTTTGGCTCATCGGACTGTTCGTGCAATGCACATCTCTATTATTTTCAGCATATGCCTGCGATGTCCAGGCTCAAGATTTAAACGAAAAATATCTCTTAGAATCCCTTGTATATCATTGTCATCCTTGACCAAATCAGAAGATTGACTGATGTACCGCCGAAATGGGTTTGATGTTAAACTTGCATTGACGACCAAAGCTCTTTTTCCTCTTCTCTCGATTCTTTGCCCTTTCCCCGCCTTTCTAATAGCAAAGCTCTCATTTTTCGTCACAAGCTTTCCTCTCCTTACTTCAAATATTCAACATTTTTGTCCAATCCCCCATCGTCTTCCTTTCCTTGTATTATCAGCCTTCCGTTGGTTTTTGCTCAAACACTAATTAATATGAACCCATTCTCATTATCAATACGATATTATACGGTCAGAAATGGCAGAAACGGGTCTTCTTTCATCGAGACATATGAGAATTCCTCGTAACATTTGAGAACGATTGGTTCATTGAGTTTGAAGCAACTGCCGCATCCGTTTGTGTGTTGTGAATGAACAACGGACAACTACCAGAAGCTCCAGGATGCAATATTTCTGGTAATCCGAAGAGATGGCCGGTGTTTTTTTTGTTCGACCGGAAGGAAATCGCCTTGAGGTGCGGTCAATTTAAAAATGAAGAACAATGCGTGAAATATGTATAAATGCATGTCATTTCAGGCTTACGGTCACCGCCCCAGAATGAGAAAAACATTTTGTTGACAAAGTGAGATAAATAAGCTATTAAAAACTCATTGTTGTGTGGGTAAAGATATCAAATGTATTGCCTCAGCCAGCGGCATGGTCACGGCGCCGGACCCATTACTCTAGCCAAGAGGCATGGATTGCCTGCAGTAGCGGTGATGCGGACAATAAAGACAGAATTGCCGTACCACCCCCTGATAACCGCGGTGCACCCTTTGGAGGGTCTGGCTTACCCTTGAGGAAAACGAAATGTGCTTTTTGATAACAACAGGGCGATCACTTCGGCAGCGAATACTTCGTCCACTCGACAAAAGAAATCAAGGTACTCTTTGAGCATCCTTAAGAAGGAAAGGGCGAGTTTTATTTATGGCCGTTTTAGGAAAATCAAAAGAAGCATTCCGATTTTTTACAGAAACACACCTCCTTGAACTCACCGGACTAAAGGCTGCCAATTTGCAAGAACTGTTGTACCATATTAAAACCGTGCCGCCATCGGTTATCTATTGCCATACTCACAACTTTCTTCAGCAGCACCATTACCTTTCACCGGAACCACCCAATGACTTTGCTTACTGGATTACCGGTATCCTTGGCGAAGAAGAACTTGGCGAATATCTATTCAGCATAGACACCATTCAATATACCACGATCTATGAACTTCGTGTAGAAATCATCCGTACTATTGAAAACTATATGGCAAAACACCCAAGATCGCTTCAAAAATTTGCAACACCGGGGGACGAGTTTCATTTTTTTAAATCGGTAAGTTTCATTTTTCAGACTCCCTATACGGCCTTTGACCTCAAAGAGTTTCACGCTGCGTTACAAAGAGTAACGCTTGATTCCATATATTTTCACATGTTTGAAGCCCGTCTTCGCATAAAGCAAGGCATTAATGACTTTTCCAAATGGCTTAATGACAGCTTACAGGAAGAGAGACTGGCAAATAAAATCTCCTCTCTTGATCCATACACTCACACCCTGGGAGGACTGCGAACTATTCTCATAAAATTAGTTGAAAAGAGGCTCTCGGAGCCTCTGGAAAAGCCATCTGACACAGCGTTAGCTTTGCCAAAATCATAAAGGTTGCGGAATAATGCCAAAAATCACGGAATATGAACCTATTGTCGGAACCCATACCATTGAAGAGTTGCGGCTATTAGCAAACAGACTCTACGGAAAGGTTATTCAGAACATCAACTCCACTGCTGTAGGCGGGGGTGTTGCAGAAATTTTAAATCGCTTGGTGCCGTTGCTACGGGAATTAGGAGTAGATGTAAAATGGGATGTTATCAAGGGTGGAGATGACTTTTTTCAGGTCACAAAAAAATTCCACAACGCTCTTCACGGAAAGCCCGAAGAAATTACTCCTCAAATGCTGGAGGTTTTTTTAGAAACAAGCCAGCGGAATATTGATGAACTCAAAGTTTATGGTGACATCCTGTTTATTCACGACCCTCAACCGATCGCCCTTATCAGGAAGAAACCATCCATGCCAAATGGCAAATGGATCTGGCGATGCCATATCGACGTGTCAACGCCAATCAAACAGGTATGGGACTTTTTGACACCATTTATCCATCAATACGATGGTGCCGTCTTTTCTGCTCCGGTTTTTTCACAACCTTTGCCGATACGGCAATTCCTGGAATCGCCTTCTATCGATCCCTTGAGTGACAAAAACAAAGATTTACCGCAGGAGATCATAGACCAGGTACTGGACAAGTATCGTATCCCGGTAGATAAACCCATTATTACACAAGTTTCACGATTTGATTATTTAAAAGACCCTGTTGGTGTTATTGAGGCATATCGCATGGTAAAGAAGCGTATTGACTGTCGCCTCATCATTGCCGGTGGAACAGCCACAGACGATCCTGAATCAAACAAGGTCTTTGAAGATACAAAGGAAGCGGCCGGCGATGATAAAGACATCCACATCCTCCCCATCCCATCGGGTAGTGACACAGAGATTAATGCACTTCAAAGGGCATCCACGGTCATTGTTCAGAAATCCCTTCGCGAAGGATTTGGGCTTACGGTAACTGAGGCATTATGGAAGGCCAAGCCGGTTGTTGCCTCAAGCACAGGCGGGATACCGTTGCAGGTCAAACACAAATACACCGGTCTCTTATGTCATAGTATCCCGGGAACGGCCTTCGCTATTAAACAGCTATTGAACAGCACGGAATACGCTAAAAAATTGGGAGAAAACGGCAGAGAACACGTCAGGCAAAACTTTCTTCTCACACGTCAGGTGAGAGACTTTATGCTTCTTTCTCTGTGCATGTACCACCCGGAAGACATTATTTATTTATAACGAAGTATTGTAACCGTTTAGCTTTTTGAAAGGAATTTCTCATGCATTTCATGTATACGGTAAGAGACGAAATATTTGCTGCAATGGTTACTATATTTTATTGCTTGGAAGAATGATAAAAAGGGATGAATATTACGTATGACACAGTTAACTCATTTTGATGAACAGGGTGCTTCACGTATGGTGGATGTTGGTAATAAAGAAATTACGGATAGGGTCGCTGTTGCTCATGCAAAAGTTATCATGAAGCCTGAGACATTCCAACTTGTAATGGATAAAAAAATACACAAGGGAGATGTGTTGGAAGTAGCAAGAGTAGCCGGGATTATGGCGGCAAAACAGACCTTTGCTTTGATCCCGATGTGTCATCCCCTCAATCTGACGAGTGTAAAGATTGATTACACAAATAACTCCGTGAATGAAATTGAAATATTTTCAGAGGTCAGGGTGACGGGAAAGACAGGGGTAGAGATGGAGGCGATCACTGCGGCTGCTGTCTGTGCAATTACGATATACGATATGTGTAAAGCGATAGACAAGGGAATGATAATCAGTGATATTCATTTGATGAAAAAATCGGGTGGAAAGAGTGGTGCGTTTGTCTTCGACAAAGATTCCTAACGGTGTTTTTATTATGGGGAGAACAATCCGGCTTAAACGCCTTTCGATATCCTTTCTGCCAATTCTCTCGGCAGTTTTGCCTCTAGTATCTTCTTTGATGCCGCTTCTGTGTTATAAGGTACCCGTTTAAAACTAAGATGTTTTGCCGTAGAATCATACACTACGTAACATGCATGCGAATTACCATCTCTTGGCTGGCCTACCGACCCTACGTTGATATAATACTTCCAGTCCTTGTTTGTATTAATAACGAAAGATTCCACCCTATCCGTTGATTCCTTTTCTATGCGCATAAGCCTCATATCGTAATTATCTGCCGGAACAAGAACGGAGGCATTTACTGTCCTGATTTCTCTGGTGTAAATATAAGCAGAAGGACGGTGGGTATGACCTCCAAAGGTAACTTTTGACCATAGGGATGTGTAATTTAATGCGCCAGCATTTCTGACATATTCGTAACTTCGTGGACAAGAAGGTGTGCTGTGTACAATTTCAAATTGTTCTTTATCAAATTTCATCCTCAGAGAAAGGCTTTTTAAAAAATTAAGATTCTCTTTTGTCAGCACCCTCTTTGTCCAGTCTACGGCGGCTGATGCTATGGGGTTCATTTCACCCGTAAGGGAAGATTCTCCTGCGGTTTCCCTGTCGTGATTCCCACCGATGGCGAGGCCTTTCTTTTCCAATGCAATAAGGGCATTGAGCTGATCATGCTGTTGATGGGGGTTAAGACATGACTGTATGACACTTTCACGGATTTTCTTTAAATCCACTGCCTTTCTGCCATAGATTAAGAAACGTACGATGTTGCAGCACTCATTTGGCGATGCACCATAGCCAACGATATCACCAGCGATCAGGAGTCTGGAAATAGGGTATTCCTTTTCAACGATTTCTTTAATCACCGCCAGCAAGGCGTCTGCATTGCTATGGATATCTGATAAAATGATATTTTTCATAGGTTATCCGCAAAGCATAACAATATGCCTGATATGTACCCATCGGTGTTTGTTTACTCTTTTTGCAGAAGGAATTCTTTGAGAAGGATTTACTTCCATGAGATTGCTCAGGATATCTTCGGGTTTCTGTGGGATATGGCTATTTATTTTGCGGGTAAAACCTTTTTTGTCTGCCATAATTTCATTATTACTATTTGATAGAATACAAGATACAGAGAATATAAATCTGCTTTGCCGTCTAGCCTGATGATAGAGGTAATCGCATCATAATGCACTTTTCTTGGCAGGTACTTCAGGTAGTTTAGCATCTGTTTGTTCCGGGAATGCCTCTCCTTTTAAATGACCAATCAAAGCCTATGACTTGCACGAGACCGATTTTTTGATTAAGGATCAGATGGCTTGGTTTTAAATCGCAACAAATGTAATGTTTGTCATGGATATGCTGCAGGGGACCATAGGCGCTTGCAAATAATTTGATAATCTCATCAATCGTTTTTGCATTTTTAATATCCTTTTCATTGAAGTAGTTTATCAGATCACATCAGTAAGATATTGTGAGACGATGTAATTATGTTTGATAAAAAACTTGCCATTTCTGAATAATTCTCCTAGTCCAAGATTACTCGCGGTTGGTATTTGCGGTGGTTAAACTCCTTCATGATGTAATATTTTTCAGAAAAATCAAAGTCAGATGAGCATCTTGTTCCCGTATCCGACATATTTGTTAGAACAGCGTAATTGGACTTATGTATACTTGCCAGGCATTTGAATTCGTTAAACTGATAATGGTTAATTTTATATAAGAAATGCTGACTGTCTATAGCGTCATTAGTTGCAATATTCGTTTGTATCTCATGGCTGTTTGACCTGTTTAAATTATTTGTAATAATTTAGTTTTTTGAAAATGTTTTGCATGAATGGTATTTATTGTAGGGGCAGGTTTCAAACCGGCTCTTACACGACATGGAAAACATGGTTATTGTTGGGAGTTCTTCAAAAACTAAATAGTTACATTTATTTAAGATGTTTAATGATAATGCTAACAACACCGGCGAGGATTATGTAAGTTAGCACACCAATAATGAGAGATTTCAGAAATCCCCATCTCGGTAACAATATGATAAGACATAATACGTAAATAATCCACGGAGGGGTCATAAAGAGTAACCCCCTGGCGTAATCCACGGTGGCTGCTTGTCCTGCCTTGCTGTGAATTAAGGCAAAAGTGAGTATGGTCATGGTAGGAAAAGTTGCCACAAAGGCGGCCAAGAGTCCCCTGCCTTGGGAACCCATTAAGGTTACGGCACTTACAATGCTACCACCGAGCATGAAATAAAATACAAAGTTCTTTAACTGCATGATTTGGTACTAATTCTGTTATTATATCTCAGCAAAGAACTCTTGACGGTTTAAAAGGAATAGATGTTTTATATTCATTTTAACAATGCGTCATATTTTCTTTGGATAAATTAGTATGGCTTTCTTGATTTTTTCTACCGGCGTATACTCTGTTTTCTTAATAGTACAAGTATATCTGGGGGTGTCAAGTCTAATTATTTAGTACATTTCATGATCCATTACATAAGGACAGAGACTACTACAATAAAATATTTTGAACAGTCTTTTTTATTGACAAATCCAGTTCCGATCAATATAATAGCGGCCGATAATGATGCAAATATAATGATTTAGCAAACTTATGAATTAAAGTCTAATTATTCACAAAAGTTATAATTTCGTTAATGAAAATAAGTTCACTGGATTTAAAGCGACAATATGAAACTATCCGGGAAGAAATAAATGAAGCGGTTCTAGAAGTAATAGGCAGTCAATCTTTTGTTCTAGGGCCTTATGTTGAATCGTTCGAAGCCAAGATTGCGCAATTTTGTTGTATCAAACATGCCATTGGGGTGTCTTCAGGTAGCGACGCTTTATTGTTAGCGTTAATGGCCTGCGATATAAAAAATGGTGATGAGGTCATTACTACTCCCTTTACTTTCTTTGCCACGGCGAGTTCAATTGCGCGGGTGGGGGCGATTCCTGTCTTTGTGGATATAGACCCCGCTACGTACAATATCGATGTTACTAAGATTTCTGCTGCGATAAATAAAAAGACAAAGGCAATCCTGCCGGTTCATCTTTATGGTCAGTGTGCGAGCATGGATACTATTCTTGATATTGCTCGTGTCCATGGGTTGTTTGTTATTGAGGATGCCGCACAGGCAATAGGGGCGGCTCACAAAGGGAACAAAGCGGGTTCTTTTGGAAATATTGGATGTTTTTCATTTTACCCCACAAAAAATCTTGGTGGTTATGGTGACGGGGGGCTCATAACAACGAATGATGACGAACTGGCAGAGTTTATAAAAATCTTAAGGGTGCATGGGTCGAAATCAAAGTATTATCATTCGCACATTGGCATTAATGGGAGGTTAGATGCGATACAGGCTGCCGTCCTGTCAGTAAAACTCGAATATCTGGACAGTTGGTCTGAGAAACGCAGAAAGATTGCGTCATATTATCATGAACATTTAAAGGACTTACCCATTCGACTTCCTCAAATATCTCTTCATAACACTCATATTTTTCATCAATATGTAATAGCAACGCCAGAAAGAGATGTCTTGGCAAAATACCTCAACAATCAGGGGGTTGAAACTGCTATTTATTATCCTGTTCCACTTCATTTGCAAAAATGTTTTGAATACTTGGGGTATAAAAGAGGCGATTTCCCTGAGGCAGAAAGAGCTTCAAATGAAACATTGGCTTTGCCAATCTTTCCAGAGATTACCGCGAAAGAACAAGAACAGGTAATTAGCCATATAAAAAAATTCATTTCACAACGATAACTTTTAACGTTTTCTCATGCGAATACTGTTTTTTCTTCCAGTGCTTACCGTTTTATTTTTCATATCTGGATATAGTAGCGCGGAAAGTTTGCTTTCTAAGGTCAAAGATGTTGAACAGCGACCCTTTTCCTTGTCGGGGAATCGCATTGTTGCATGGAAAAAAGAAGGGGTTCGTGTATTTGTTGTTAATAAAGATGCTAGAATATTACAGGGTCCTTTTCAGATTACTGCGGATACCGTGGTTTGTTGGTTTCATGAGGAAGAGGCCGCTCATCATAAAGAAGCCACGGTAGAAGTGTATTGTGAAGGAAAGGTAACTATTCTGGAAGAAGAAAACTACGAGAATTACGAACAAGTTTATCTAAGATTTGAGACCTTGACAGGCATAGTCGTTGATCCTAGTGCCCAGCCAATCGAGACGTATGAGGTTGCGCAGGAAACGGAGGTCGTTCGCCGGGGTGAAGAAATCCGTTCGATGAAAAAAGAAGAATATTTGTCTTTGGAGATTCCCAAAACAGTCCCCCCTTCAGGAGTTTCTCAAAAAGAAGAGATGGTTGATATTATCGCTGATAGTATTGACTCGTGGGAGGAAGGAGACAAGCGAATCATTGTAGCCCTTGGAAATGTTGATATCAAAAAAGAAGACATGACAATAGCTGCGGACAATGTCATTTTATGGTTTGATAAAACAGGATCGGATGCCTCGAAACATGAAAATTTGCCGTTGAGTGAAATTTACGCAGAGGGAAATGTGACAATGCGCCACAAAGACGATGTTCAGGTTGCCGATAAGATATTTGAAAATGTTAAGGAAGACAAGGGGATTCTGATCAATAGCAAGATAAAGACAACTATTCAGAAAAAAACGGATAAAAAGGATACTGATGCTGAAAGAAAAAGACTTTCAAGAAAAAGCACAACATTTGCATTAGAAGGGTTGCCAGCCTATGTTGCAGGAGAAGAAATCAGACGGGTAGGCAAAGATCGTTATGAAATTAAAAATGGTGCGATAAGCACCTGTGGTTTCGGACATCCACACTACCATTTTAAAGGGAAAAAGATCCGGTTGGTTCGGAGAGGAGAACATAATTATGTTTCATCTACAAGTAATGCCTTTTATATGGGTGACTATCCGATTGCTTATGTGCCATATCTAGCCATAGACGCGAGGAAAACAAAGGAGCATCTTTTAAAAGACTGGGAATTCGGGAGCTCCTCACGTTTCGGTAGGTTTATCAGGACGGATTGGGATTTGTTTGCACTAACTGGCGGAAGGCAAAAAGATTGGAGTGATCTTACTTTAAATCTTGATTATTTGGAGAAGAGAGGGGTTGGTACCGGACTTGATTTTGAATACAACAGACAGGATATGCTTGGTTATATCGATTCCTATTATATAAAGGATCATAAGAAAACCGACATTAATAATGTTCCGATCGAACACGAAGACCGTGGTACCATTCTTTGGAGGCACCGTCAGCAATTACCTTACGATTGGCGTTTAGAAACGGAGTACTCCTACTTGAGCGATTCACATTTTCTCCGGGAGTATTTTCAGCGCGAATTTAAGCAAGGAAAAGACCGCGAAACGACGTTGTATTTAAGAAGGATTCACGACACCACGGCGGAAACCTTTATAATTAATGAACAGTTTAACGGATTTGACACAACCGTTGATTCGTTACGGGAAAAGCGGTATGCAGAACGTCTGCCTGAGATTTCGTACCGAATTATTGGAGAGCCTATTGGAGATAACCTGTTAATACTTACTTCGGAATCCGCAGCGACTTATTTTAATGGCTCTCTCGAACAGGGTGAACCGAAAATTCAATCTGAATCCCTTGCAAGAGTAGACAGTGTAAATCGGGTAAGCATGCCGTTTAAACCAGGGATTTTTAATATAAATCCCTTTGTAGAGGGAAGAGTTACCGGCTATACAGAAAGCATTGATACATCAGATGCTGTTGATGAGATGAACGGCCCTGCCAGCGGGCGTTTTATTGGTTCACTTGGTTTTGATTGGAGCTCGACACATTGGAGAAACTATAGTGTCTACAATGACCTTTTGAGGATTAACCGCCTAAGGCATATCTTCGTCCCGGAACTCCGTTATGTCTATAGCCCTATAGTTACAAAAGACCCGAATGAACTCTACCAAAATGATGCAATTGATGCATTGGACTCATCACAGGTTGTCGTTATAGGGGTAAAAAACAAATTGCAGACGAAACGCGGTGAGCCGGGACTTGAAAAAACGGTGGATTTTATTAATTTTAATGTGGATTATTATATGTTTCCGACAGGAGCAGGCATTTATAATGACGGAATAAATGGCATTATCGTAAGAAAAGATAACTTTGTGAATATAGATTTCCGGTCTCAACTAACAGATATTATTGCGTTTGTTTCCGAAAGGAATGAGTTTAATACAGAAGAGTTCAAATTTGATGTATTTTCCTCCGGTTTAGAGCTTAACAATCCACCCGATTGGCAATGTTTTGTTGGTCATCGCTATATCAGGGATATCAGTTCTACCGTTATGGCGGCGGCGGAATACACAATTAGTGAAAAGTGGAGGGTAATGGGTGCGGAAAAGTACGATTTCAAGTCTTTCCTAAAAGACAAAAATGGGACCGCGGAATATAAACCACAGAACCTCAAGACAAACATTGTATTATTCCGCTATTTTCATGATTGGGTAGGAAGTCTTACCCTGCAACTGGATCCGGTAAGAAATGATAACTCCTATCGGATTGATATTACACCAAGAGGGTTGGAGAGAAGACAGAGACGTTTTTGGTTTTAGAGGTACTCTGATGATGAAAAAAGCAGTATATCCCGGAATGTTTGACCCTTTCACTCATGGGCATCTTGATGTGATAAAAAGAGGGAGTATGGTTTTTGATACCTTGGTTGTATCCGTGGGATGCAATCCATTAAAAGAAGCTCTATTCTCTATTGAAGAACGCATGGAGATGATTCAGGAACAAGTTGCAGACTTAGGAAATGTTGAGGTTGATAGCTTTAGCGGGATGTTGGTAGATTATCTCAAAACACAGCAGACAAACATCATATTGCGTGGCATACGTACGGTGTCGGATTTTGAATATGAATTTCAGAGGGCACTGACGAATCGGGTTCTTGATAGCAGAGTTGAAACGGTATTTATAATGGCCTGTGAGCAATATTCGTTTTTAAATTCCACGCTCATTAAGGAAATTGTTAGTTTGGGTGGGAGCGTGGGACAATTTGTTCCACAGAGTGTTGAAAGGTGTTTGATGCAAAAATTTAAGCAGGTGTATGGAAAGAGTATTGAATGAAAATTAACGTCTTGGTTATTGGTGATATTGTTGGGAAGCCAGGTCGTGTGATCTTAAAGGAAAAGCTAAAACCATTTATTGATAAGGAAGAGATCCATTTTTGTATTGCAAATGGAGAAAATGCTGCAGCGGGGGCAGGCATTACTGCTGAAATAGCCACGGAATTGTTTTCTTACGGAGTCGATGTTATAACTACCGGTGACCACGTATGGGATAAAAAGGAAATATTGCCTATGCTGGAAACAGATGCAAGCGTGCTGAGACCCGCTAATTATTCCCCTCTGGCAATGGGAAAAGGTTATGTGATCAAGAATTCCAAATTGGGATATCCGATCGGAGTTATTAATTTACTGGGTCGGGTATTTATGAAGCCCATAGATTGCCCCTTCCGGATTTCTGATGATATTGTTAAGAATATTTCAAAAGAAACAAAGGTAATCTTTGTGGATATGCATGCTGAAGCGACTTCAGAAAAGATTGCCATAGGGCGGTATTTGGATGGTAAAGTAAGCGCCGTGTTGGGTACGCATACCCACGTGCCCACTGCGGATGAAAAAATACTACCCAGAGGGACGGCCTTTATCAGCGATTTAGGAATGACGGGTCCCCATGAGTCTGTTCTGGGGAGAAAGATTGAGTGTGTGTTAAAGGCAATTGTGACACAGATGCCTACCAGATTTGATGTGGCAGAAAAAGACATACGAATAAATGGTGTGAAGGTCGTTGTAAATAGCCAGACGGGAAATGCAGAGAGCATTAAAAGGATTGAAATTAAAGAGGATGATTAGATGAGTTTTGCTAGCCCACTGCCTGTTTTCCCAGAGTTAGCAAGAAGCCGAAATGCAATACTTACGGTCTCTGAGCTTACCCGAAGAATACGGGGTTCCGTTGAACATGAGTTTTTCAATATCTGGGTCATAGGAGAATTATCCAATGTGAAGAAGCCGTCATCCGGTCATGTGTATCTGACACTGAAAGACGCACATGCACAGCTTCAGGTTGTCATATTTAAATCCGTTGCAAACAACCTAAAATTTGAGATACAAGATGGAATGGAGGCGTTGGCTTTTGGTTCCGTTACGGTTTATGAAGCGCGTGGACAGTATCAACTGGTTGTTGAACGAATGGAGCCAAAAGGAATTGGTGCGTTGCAATTGGCTTTTTTACAATTAAAGGAACGTCTCGAAAAGGAAGGCTTGTTTGACCCGGCACACAAAAAACCTCTTCCCGTCCTTCCCAAAAAGATTGCCCTTGTGACATCTTTGACAGGTGCTGCAATCAGAGATATCCTGAACGTAATCAACAGGCGTTTTGCCAAAGTGGAGATTCTTATTTATCCCGTGAAGGTACAGGGAGAGGGTGCAGCATTGGAGATTGCACAGGCGATCCGCGACTTGAATACGATTTCTGGTATTGATGTAATGATTGTGGGAAGGGGGGGAGGCAGTTTGGAGGATTTGTGGGCCTTTAACGAAGAAGCGGTCGCACGCAGTATTTTTGCCTCTAAAATTCCTGTTATCTCGGCAGTGGGTCACGAAATTGATGTGACGATTTCAGACCTGGTTGCAGATAAAAGAGCACTAACACCTACCGAGGCTGGTGAACTAGTTGTCCCTCGGTATGATCAGATAAAGGATGTCTGTGAGAAAATTAAGACTAGACTTGCACAAGTATTATATAATAAAATATTGCTTATGAGAAGCAGGGTACTGAGGATTGAGAATAGTTTTTCATTGAAAAGACCCTTCGATAAAGTACTTCGATTACAACAGGATTTGGATGAAATAATACAACGTCTCGTCATGGCGGGGAAACATACTATTGAATTAGAACGCGAACGGCTCGTTGGTTTTGCAAGTCGGTTGGATAGCATCAGTCCATTAAGAGTGCTGAGCAGAGGATATTCGATTACTACCACGGCAGAAGATGATAAACTGGTCAAATCTACTGAAGGATTGAGTGCAGGAAAAATGTTAAAGACACGATTTTTCCATGGTGGTATTGTGTCATCAGTCGTTGAATTATTACCGTAAATAAGCACGAAGGATTGGTGTGATATTTACAGAATGCAAAAGTAATTAAATACAGCAATGATTCATATATCATACTGGTGCGGAAGATATTATAAATGGGGTGATTATTCCCTATGGCAAAGATAAAATTTGAGATTGCAGTAAAAGGATTGGAGGATATTGTAGAGATTCTCGAGAAGGGGGATTTATCGCTCGATGAAACTTTGTTAAAATATGAGCAGGGCATTAAACTCTACAAACAGTGTATTGCCCTGTTAGAGGATGCAGAAAAAAGAATTCAAATTCTCGTAAAGAATGAAGACGGTGTTTTCCGTACCAGGGATTATGAGATTGAACCTACCAAAAGTAATAATGTAAAATAGCTATCTGTTTAAATGGATAACCTTTTTCGATTTATCATAATGTGTGAACCATGAGTAAACTATTGGATTCTATTGAATATCCGGAAGATTTAAAGAAGTTAAAACTGGAAGAGCTGCCAAAACTCGCTGCGGAAATTCGTGAATTAATCGTGAATGTTGTTTCAAAAAATCCCGGTCATCTTTCTTCAAATCTCGGTGTCGTTGAGTTAACGATGGCGCTCCATTATTGTTTCGATTTCAAAAAAGACAGGCTCGTGTGGGATGTAGGGCACCAGGCATATGTTCACAAGATTCTTACGGGTAGAAAAACGAAGTTTCCGACGCTAAGACAATATAACGGTCTCAGCGGTTTTCCTGATAAAAACGAGAGTGAGTATGACCCATTTACATGCGGACATAGCGGGGATGCCATATCGTCGGCCTTGGGCATGTCTTGTGCTTCTGCGATTCTTGGAGAAAAAAAATCGATTGTGGCAATTGTTGGTGATGGCGCTATCGGAGCAGGGATGTCTTTGGAGGCTTTAAATCACGCGGGTTATCTGAAAAAAAATTTATTGGTGGTATTAAACGATAATGAAATGTCTATCTCCAACACCGTTGGCGCTTTCTCAAAATATCTGAATAAAATCCGGACGGCTCCGATCTATATGGATATAAGAAAAGAGGTCCATAATTTATTGAAAGTGTTTCCCGTGCTTGGTAAGCCGGTTGAGAAGACTATGGAACATATTGTTGAGTTAATTCAGGGCGGCGGTGTTCCCGGTCAAATATTTAAAGATCTTGGTTTTAATTATTTTGGGCCAATTGATGGCCATGATTTCCGAATACTCACTGATACTTTGAATAATATTAAGCATCTTGAAGGGCCTGTTTTACTCCACGTGATAACGGAAAAGGGAAGGGGTTTTGAGCCGGCATATCAAAATCCAGCACAATACCACAGTGCCGGTAAGTTTGAGATGTGTAACGGAAAAATTAAAGAAATATCCCCTGATTCCAAAAAGATTGCTTATACCAAGGTTTTTGGAAACACCCTTGTAGAACTGGCAAAAATAGACCCAAAGGTGGTGGGTATTACCGCTGCTATGCCCGATGGAACGGGCATAGTTTCTTTTGGTAAAAAATTTCCAGACAGATTCTATGACGTTGGAATTTGTGAACAACACGCGGTTGGTTTGGCCAATGGACTGTCAGCAGGGGGACTCAAGCCCGTGGTGGCTATCTATTCGACATTCTTACAAAGGGCCTATGATCAGGTGTTTCACGATATCTGTTTACAAAGGCATGGTGTTGTATTTGTGCTTGACCGAGCAGGGATTGTAGGGAATGATGGCCCCACTCATAATGGGATTTTTGACATTGCCTATCTTCGTAATCTGCCCGAGATTATTTTAATGGCGCCAAAAGACGGGGATGAGTTAAAGTCTATGCTAAAGATTGCCTTAGAATCTGGTAAACCAGCAGCAATCCGATATCCGAAAGAAGACATCCCTGAAGAAAAACTCAGTCCGCATTACAAGAAATTTGAAATTGGAAAGGCCGAGGTTTTAAGAGAAGGTTCTGATGGTGTTCTTCTGGCTTATGGCGCTATGGTGTATCGGTGTATGCAGGCAGCAGAAAAACTGAATAAAAAAGGAATTGATGTTACTGTGGTAAATGCAAGGTTTGCGAAACCTCTTGACAAAGAACTTATTTTGAGGTTGGTCAGGAATAACAAATTGATTCTTACCGTGGAAGACCACGCATTAATGGGTGGTTTTGGTTCCGCCGTGCTGGAACTTGTTTCGGATGCAGGAGAAAATCTTAACAAGATTATGCGTGCGGGTGTTCCTGATCGTTTTATGGAGCATGGTCCTCGGAACCTGATCTTAAAAAATATTGGCCTGGATGAAGATGGAATTGCCGGGAGATTTATTGCAATGCTTGGTTTGGCAGATGTGCGAGGTTCTTTTATCAGTGCTGGGAAGCGACGTTTGACTGTTTAAGCAAATGAAAAAAATTCTGGTTCTTGGTGATTTAAATAAAAAAAAGATTCATGATACGATTTTTGGCTTAAAGCCATGGTTGGACAAGCACGTAGTTGCTGAAATTCTTGATGTCTCGAAAGGGAAGAAAATTGAAAAAATGGAGGCGGAAATTGCGGTGGTGTTTGGAGGAGACGGAGCTATTCTTTCAACATGCCGGGGGCTAGGAAGAGATCAGATACCGATCATAGGTGTACACATGGGAAGATTTGGTTTTTTGGCAGAGCTTATGGAAAAGAATGTACTTGCCGCTTTAGAAAAAATATTTATAGGAAACTATCGTGTGCGTAAAAGGATGCTCCTGTTGTCCCAAGTTGAGCGTGCAGGAAATATGATAAGCGAATCCATGGGTATTAATGATGCTGTGATCTCACGCTCGTCTTTCTCACGATTGATTTCTATAAAATTAAATATTAACGGGGAAGATGTTGCAACATACCGGGCAGATGGTTTGATCGTGTCAACTCCCTTAGGCTCGACGGCGCATTCGCTTTCTGCCGGAGGTCCGCTTTTAACGCCTGATTTGAATGCTTTTATTATTGTGCCAATATGCCCTCATACACTTACAAACCGACCGTTGGTGGTTTCTTCGGATGTGAAGATTGAGATGGAAATCTTGTCTCAATTAGTTGGTACCGGTTTTACGGTTGATGGACAGGTCTTTATGGAATTGGAGATGGGCGATAAGATAAAGGTTGAAAGGTCTGATGTCGAAGTTCAGATGATAGATACGGGTGAGAGGACATTTTATGGCGTGTTGCGGGAAAAGTTACATTGGGGAGGACAACCGAATTATGGCCGTAATTAAAATAAAAGAGAATTATTGTAAAGGATGCCATCTCTGCGTGCCGGTATGCCATAACAATTCATTTGTGATATCTGATACCATAAATGAACAGGGCTTATATCCAGTGAAGTTCAGGGAAGGCGCAGAATGTGATGGTTGTAAAAAATGTGCAATAATGTGTCCTGATGTAGCGATAGAGATTTATAATTAAAAATTAAGCGTTATTTTTAGGGACAATTTACAAGGGGCATGTTTTGATGAAACAGTTAATGACGGGAAATGAGGCCGCTGCGGAAGCAGCTATAGTAGCAGGTTGTAGGTACTATTATGGGTATCCCATTACTCCTCAGAATGAACTGATCAATTATATGTCAATGAGGATGCCACAGATTGGTGGCTCCTTTATCCAGGCAGAGAGTGAGATTGCAGCTATCAATATGGTTTATGGCAGCGCGGCAGCAGGTGCCCGTGCAATGACATCTTCTTCGAGTCCTGGCATTAGTCTGAAGCAAGAGGGAATATCATATCTCGCCGGTAGTGAGTTGCCGTGTGTCATTGTTAATATACAACGGGGAGGACCTGGGCTGGGTGATATTTCTGCATCACAGGCGGACTATTTTCAAGCAGTCAAGGGTGGTGGACATGGTGATTATCATACCATTGTTCTTGCGCCTAGTTCTGTCCAGGAGATGGCAGATCTTGTATACGATGCCTTTGACCTTGCCGACAAATACCGAAATCCGGTTATGATCTTGGGAGACGCTCAAATCGGGCAGTTAATGGAACCGATGGAATTTCATAAAAGGCCTAAGAAAAATCTTCCTCAAAAAACCTGGTCACTGACAGGGGCAGAAGGGAGAAAAAGGAATATTGTAAAGTCTTTCTATCCGGTGAAAGGGCAACTGGAAGAGTTCAATGCTCATTTACAGAGAAAATATAAGGCAATAGAAGAGCATGAAGTCCGTTACGAAACGGTTAATACACATAAAGCCGATATTGTGTTGGTTGCTTATGGAACATCTGCACGGGTATGTGCAGATGTTGTCAGGAAAAGCAGGCAGCTCGAATTCAAAGTTGGTTTGATACGCCCCATTACCCTATGGCCTTTTCCAAAAGAAATCATCCGAAAGATATCAGAAAAAGTACAGTGTATTTTAACTGTTGAAATGAGTGCAGGGCAAATGGTAGAAGATGTAAGGCTGGCAGTTGAAGGTAAATGCCCGGTGCATTTTTATGGGAGGACTGGTGGAGGAGTTCCAACGTCCACGCAAGTAATCAAAAAGATTGTAGAGGTTGTACCAGACAATCTTGCCAATACTTTGTTACAATTAGCAGAGGTAAGATGATATGAAGGCTTTGTATGAAAAACCGAAAACATTCATTGATACACCAACACATTTTTGTCCGGGATGTGGACATGGAATTGTACTGAGGCTTATTGCCGAAATCATTGATGCATGGGGAATTCGGGGAAAAACTATTGGATTGGCTCCGGTAGGATGCGCTGTACTTGCCTATAATTACCTTGATATCGATATGTGTGAAGCTGCACATGGCCGACCTCCTGCTGTAGCCACGGGTATTAAAAGGGTGCATCCAGACCATGTCGTATTTGCCTATCAGGGGGATGGTGATCTGGCAGCAATCGGAACTGCAGAGATTATTCATGCTGCCAATAGAGGCGAAAATATTACCTTTATTTTTGTTAATAATGCCGTTTATGGCATGACGAATGGTCAGATGGCGCCGACGACCCTTGTAGGGCAGAAAACGGCAACTACGCCATCAGGCAGGGACTCGATAAACTACGGACATCCTATTCGTGTATGTGAACTTTTGTCCGTTTTGGGTGGAAGTAGTTACCTTGAACGGGTGAGTCTTTCCTCGCCGGAAAACGTTCGAAAGACGAAAAAAGCCCTCGAAAAAGGATTTAAGACACAAATAGAGAAAAGGGGGTTTTCCCTGATAGAAATCTTATCTCCATGCCCTATCTACTGGAGGATGGATGCCAACGAGGCGATGCGACATATTGATGAAGAAATGTCCAAAACCTTCCCGCTCGGAGTGGTAAAAGATTGGACACAATGAATAGTTGTTTACCCACAGATATAACAGAAAGAATAATCCTGGCCGGTTTTGGAGGACAGGGCATGATGTTGTTGGGGAAATTAATTGCGCAGGCAGCCATGATTGACGGGAAAAAGGTGACGTATTTTCCTTCCTATGGTACCGAAGTAAGAGGCGGAACCGCAGTCTATCACCTCATCATTTCAAACAATGAGATTTTTTCCCCAATTATCGAGGAGGCCGATACCCTTATTGTTATGAATCAACCTTCGTATCAAAAATTTAAGGGGATGTTAAAGGCAGGCGGATTGCTTCTTTTAAATACCTCTATGATTAAATCAGACAATTTCCCTGATGCAAAAATCTATGAAGTGCCTGCCACAGAGATTGCGAGCAAATTAGGAAATGTACTGGTCTCAAACATCGTCATGCTGGGTGCCTATCTGGCAATTAAAAAATTATTTTCTCCTAATCTCATTTTGGAGCAGTTACAAGGGATGCTAAAAGCAAAAAAGGGAAACTTGTTTGCCATCAATAAACAGGCTCTTGAGAGGGGTTTGCACCTGATAGAATCTATACATCATCCATACGTACGGTAAAAATTTGCAAAAACGGGATTTTATTTCAGAGAGCATCTTTTTTTGACAGGAGAGGGAATATGTGTACGACATGTGCGAAGCACAGCCCCGGCGGAAAAAAGAAGGAAGGATTGGAAAAGAAAAAGAGCGGGGAAAAGGGAAAAAAGAAATAGATTGTCATAAAAATAAAAACCCCTCCGTCAGGTTATCTTTCAGAGGGGTTTTTATTTTGAGTAGACAATAAGCCGAGTCCTGTCGTGGATGGTCATTTATCTAGTCTCGTTGTTGCCAACGAGATCAAACGGTTCACCCGGAGGTATTACTGAAGCGGACCACTTCATCCCTCCCTATTTAACCTTTCTCCCAGTGGGGTTTGCCATGCCTCCGATGTCACCACCAGAGCGGTGGGCTCTTGCATTAAGTCAATAATGACCCCGCCATTTCACCCTTATCCCATGAAAAGATGGGACGGTATATTTTCTGTTGCACTTTCCTTCCCGTCTCCGGGACTCCGCGTTACGGAGCACTGTGTCCTGTGGAGCTCGGACTTTCCTCCCGCTCTTTCGCGAAGAAGGGAAAGAGCCGGCGACCACCTTGTCTACTCTTCCTCTAAATCCCCATCGCCATTATTCAGGAATAAAATACGGCCACAACTATGGCAGAAGGTGAGGTCTTTGCCTGACAAAAGTTGATTAAGCGTTTGAGCTGTAATGGACATAAAACATCCTTGACATACCTTGCTAACAACAGGAACTACTGCAACTGCATCCTTGTGGCTTACTAAACGATTGTAATGTTGTAAGGTGTCAGCATCAAGCATGGAGGTATATTTATCGCGCTTTTTTTTCATTTCATCTATCTCGGTGTCTATTGTTATCAGGTCTTTTTCCACATGTTTCTGGAGTTCTTTTAATTGCAAGTTTTCGTGTTCAATCGTTTTTTCAAATGATTTGTATCTCTGATTCATTTCTTCATACTTCGTCATCATGCCAAGGATTTCATCCTCCAGAATGGATTTATTTGCCTCCTTTCCTCCAATTTCTGTTTTTATTGCGTTATATTCTTTGTTTGTTTTGACTTGATTCATCTGTGAGCGTAATTTGATAATCTCTGTTTCCATACTTTTCAAGTCAAGTTCCTTAAATCCGATGTCTTTTTGAAACGTCTTTATCTCTTCGTTCAGTTTTGACAAATCTGTTTTCTTTTGTTGGATTAAAGTAAGTTTTTTTTGAACATCGTAACTACGGTAGAGTTTATCACCTTCCAATCTTCGCAGTTTTGTATCTATTGATTGCAACCTCCGGAGTACCTCTATCCTTTCATTCATAGATTCCTCTCAAACAATAATTTTAAGCGCATAAACGAGAAGCACTTTAAAGGAGTGGGATGCACAAATCTTGCCTATCAATCAGCACTGACACCGTCCAAAAATCCTTCAAGTTTCCGGCTTCTAATCGGATGTTGCAATTTCCGTACGGCTTTCGCTTCAATCTGTCGTACCCTCTCCCGTGTAACTTTAAATATTTTGCCAACTTCTTCGAGGGTATAGGTATAGCCATCACCAATACCGTACCGGAGTTTAATAATCTCTCTTTCGCGGTACGTTAACGTCTCTAATACACTTTCAATCTTGTCTTTAAGCATTTCCTGGGTTGCTGCAGACACAGGTGATTCCGCCTTTTCATCCTCAATAAAATCACCAAAGGAGCTGTCTTCACTCTCGCCAACAGGTCGGTCCAGCGAGATTTGGTGGCGGGATATTTTAAGAACGCGCCGTGCCTCTCCCACGGTAATCTTTACTTCTCTTGCAATCTCTTCAATGGTCGGTTCACGACCTTTTTCCTGGAGCAGTTTCTTAGAGACATTTCTTATTTTACTCATGGTTTCAATCATATGCACAGGGATGCGTATCGTTCTTGCCTGATCTGCAATCGACCGCGTAATTGCCTGACGTATCCACCACGTAGCGTATGTGCTGAATTTGTATCCGCGCCGGTATTCATATTTATCAACTGCCCGCATGAGACCAGTATTTCCTTCCTGAATCAAATCGAGAAAACTGAGTCCGCGATTCCGGTATTTTTTTGCGATGCTTACGACAAGTCGGAGATTTGCACCGGAAAGCTTTCTCTTGGCAGTCTCGTGCTCTTTATAAATGTTTTCAACGGAGCCTACGCGTCGTTTTAAACTGTTTGAAGATTCCAGGACCAATTCTTCTAATTTTGCGAATTGTAATTCTAATTCTTTGTAATAACCATTAGAACGGGAGCGCTGTTTTGATTCTGTCATCTGACTTTCTAAAAATTCCATTTCGAAAATGATTTCCTGGAGTCTTTTCAACATTGGCTGTATTCGTTTTGTGCGAATATTGATTTCTTCGAGCAGATCTATCCCTTTTCTCCTTCTGTTTCTGATCGTTCGGAGAAGTTTTATTCTTTCCTTCCTGGAAATTTGTTTCCGTTTTACCCGGAGATAGTCTTCTTTATTCTTTTGGAGGAGGGATTTTAATATTTTAGCACTCCGTGGAAACTGTTCTAAAATCTCATCCTTGCAATTGTCAACCATTGCATTCACTTTCAAGGTACGGTCAAACGATAATTCTCCATTATTGACATCCTCTAATATTCTCAAACAGGTTGCCAGGGAAAGATCAGAATGCAGGACTTTCTTTAAAAATCTCTTTCTGGTAATTTCTATTTTTTTCGCAAGCATGATTTCTTCGTCACGGGTAAGCAAAGGAATTTCACCCATTTGCGTGAGGTACATACGAACCGGGTCATCTATCTTTTCGGTGATGGTTGGAACTTCGCCAAATTCTAATTCAACTTCCGGGTAGGGTTCACCCTCTTCGGTTTCAATAACGTCGCGACTTTCAATCTCAGTCTCATCGATCAAGTCGATGCCTAATTCATCCAGCATCATCAAGATGTCATCAATCTTCTCGGGGGAAATATCCGCATCATCAGGCAAGATATCATTCAGTTCTTCGTAAGTTAAATAGCCCTTTTCCTTACCTTTTTGTACCAGTTGCTTAATTTTTTGATTTAAACTTTCCATCTAAGGATAGTCCTCCTCAACAATGACCTTTATGTAAATGGAGATAATCGAAGTTACCTTTTTTTCTTTACCTGTCTTACATCAGATGGCACGTAAACAACTCCTCGCGTTAGGCGTTATTTTTCAAGACATGGATATTTTTGTTTTTTTTGTGAAGCTCATTCAGCAAGACAACAATATCTTCTTCGCTGTTGCTGACCCTAATCGTCTGTAGCGTTTTAACCTTTGCCTGATATCTTTCTTTCTTGCTGTTCCGCCTTTTAAAAAAATGAATATATGCCTCCAACCTTTCGTTCTGATTGGCAATATTTTGAAACTCCCTAGTTGTTACAACATCCATGAGCGTTTTGTTGAGTCTTTCGTCTTCTAAGAGATGTAATACATCTTCTTCTCTTACCACATTATTTTTATGGTATAGTTCAATCACTTTTTCAGCGATCTTAAAAAGATCGTTATTGCTGAATTCTTCCAATCCTATTTCTTCGATGACTTTTGGTATAAGTTCGTTGCATGATAACATTAAATACAAAAGTTCCCGCTCCGCCATGAAAGAGGCGTCTAATCTATGTTTGACGTCTTGTTTGTTTGGTACAAGAGACGATTGTTTACTGAATTTTTTCAGATGGGTCCGTAGTGCATCCTCATCAATAGACATTTCTTCGGCGATCCTTTTGATTTGTAAATTACGTTTAATAATATCGGGCATTTTCATTGCTGTTGAAAGGACGTCATTGATGGCATTTGCCTTTCCATGAATGGTTGACATGTCCCATTTGGATGCAGTCATTTCGACCTTAAAGCTAAAAAAATCTTTGGCGTAATTAACATACGACAAAAATTTTTCAGCTCCTTCCGCTACAAGAAAGTCACATGGGTCGTAACCCTTAGGCAGTTGGGCAATTTTGACATCAAATTCTTCTTCGATAAAGATGTCCAGATTCCTATCTGAAGATTTCCATCCGGCAATGTCAGAATCCAGAAGCAGTATTACCTGATTGCAGTACTGCCTTAATTGCTTTAGGTGTTGTTTTGATATAGATGTTCCCATTACGGCCACCGACCATTCGATACCGTTCTGGTGTGCCATGATTACATCCGTATACCCTTCCATAAGTATTACTCGTCGTTGCTTATGAATAGTGCTTTTGGCAATATCAATACCGTAAAGGACATTGCTTTTGTTGAAAAGAACGGTTTCGGGTGAGTTGAGATATTTAGGAAGTGAATCATCCAGCGACCGGCCTCCAAAACCTATGACCTGCCGCCTGGCATCAAATATTGGGAACATTAATCGATTGCGAAAACGATCATAATAACCGTTCCCCTCCTTTTTAAGGATAGCCAAACCAGCTTTTTCTAATAGGTTTTCTGGAATTTTTCGTTCTTTACAGATTCGGATTAAGGTATTCCAACTATCAGGAGCATAGCCAAGACAAAATTTTTTTATGGATTGATCATTTATCTGCCTTTTTTGTAAATAATCTCTTGCCAACCTTCCTTGTTCACTAGTAAGCAAAATTTTATGATAAAATTTTGCGGCAAAATCGTTTGTGTTTATCAAGCGAGTCTTTTCTGCAAGAGAATAAGTTCCCTTTTGATTGCATAAATAAGAAAGATCGATATGTGACTTGGAAGCCACTAACTTTACAGCCTCCACGAAACCTATCCCTTCTTGCTTCATTATAAACTGGAATACGGCTCCGCCTTCGCCACATCCGAAGCATTTAAAGAGCTTTTTTTCTGGATTTACCGTGAAGGAAGGGGTTTTTTCCGAATGAAATGGACATAAGCCTAGAAAATTTTTACCGCTTTGCTTTAAATTGACATATTCTGATATGATTTGAACGATGTCTGAAGCGCGTTGTATCTCTGCAATCTTCTCTTGTGGGATATTACTCGCCATACAGCCGGATGGGATAAGTTATTATTTTAAAATAATAGAAAACCCTAAAATTATATCATTAAATTTAATATTGTCAATAAATTGAAAATAATTATTTCTTTCAGTAGAATGCTGCAAGGCTATTGTGTAACAGAGAATCATGCACAACTATTTGTAAATTCGTGTCTTAATACCGTTTCTAATTAAATATTCCTTCACGGATTGTATGGAGATCTCTCTGTAATGAAAGATAGAGGCCGCCAATGCTGCATCTGCCTTTCCTTTTGTAAAAACATCGTAAAAATGTTCTACTTTACCCGCCCCGCCTGATGCGATAACTGGGATGTTTACCATTTCGGATATCGTTCTGTTTAATTCAATATCAAACCCGTTTTTTGTGCCATCAAAGTCCATACTGGTCAATAATATTTCGCCAGCTCCTTTTTTCTCAATGGTTCTTGCCCATGAGATAGCATCTAATCCGGTAGGTATTCTGCCACCGTTTATATAAACTTCCCATTTTTGTGCTTCAGAATTACCTTGTATTTTTTTTGCGTCGATTGCGATCACAATGCATTGGCTACCGAAACGCCTGGAGGCTTTTGTAATAAACTCAGGCTCTTTGACTGCTGCTGTATTGATGGACACCTTGTCTGCACCCGCTGTGAGCAGCCGGCGGATGTCGTCAATGCCACGGATGCCTCCACCAACGGTTAGCGGCATAAATACTTGTTCGGCTGTCTTTTTTACAACATCAAGAATAATGTTCCTGTTTTCATGGGACGCTGTAATGTCCAGAAAGGTTAATTCATCGGCTCCCTCCTTATCATACAATGATGCTATTTCTACAGGGTCCCCTGCATCTTTCAGGTTTAAAAAATTTGTTCCTTTGACGACACGTCCGTCCTTAACATCCAGACACGGTATAATTCTTTTGGCAAGCATAAGAGATTGAGGATTCCTTTTTTAAAATGAAGCAAGGTCGCAATAAATGTTTTTCTGGTATTAATTTACCCTGGCAGGAAGAACAACGTTAGAAGTCTTTTTCTGGACTACTAGCTTTTGCGTAGAGTCTTTTGGGTATGCGTCCGGAAAGAAATGCAAGTCGTCCTGCCTCACACGCAAGTTTCATTGCCCTTGCCATGCGGATGGGGTCTTTTGCAAGGGCAATTCCCGTGTTCAGTAATACACCCGCACAGCCAAGTTCCATGGCTATAGAAACATCAGACGCAGTGCCCACGCCTGCATCGACGATAACAGGAACCTTTACTGACTCAAGGATAATCTGTATGTTGTTTTTATTTAAAATACCCTGTCCTGATCCAATGGGTGCGCCTGCTGGCATAACACTGGTTGCACCTGCATTTTCCAGCCTTCGTGCAATAATGGGATCATCAGAGGTATATACAAGCACTGCAAACCCCTCTCTTGCCAGAATCTCTGTTGCTTTTAGAGTTTCCACCGGGTCTGGCAAAAGGGTCCTTTCATCACCAAGTACTTCTAATTTAATCATATCGGACAGGCCTGCCTCCCGTGCAAGGCGTGCCGTTCTAATTGCCTCCTCGGCTGAATAACATCCCGCCGTATTGGGTAATATTTTGTATTTCCTGGTATCGATATAATCTAACAGAGACGTCGTCTCGTTGATCTTTACCCTGCGGACAGCAACGGTAACAACTTCTGCCCCGCTGGCCGCCAGGGCGTCTTTCATTATTTCCATCGAAGGGTACTTGCCTGTACCAACAAAAAGTCGGGAAGTAAATTCATGCTTCCCAATTTTTAAGGGGGTATTTTCTATTTTATTTTCGATTTTATCCGCCGCCGACAAAGGTCACAACCTCCAATACGTCCGATTCCCTCAGTATCCTGGTAGAAAGTTCTTTCCCTGGGATGACATGTAAATTTAGTTCCACGACGATACGATTTTTATCGATTTTATACAAATCAAGCAGACGTTCTATCGTTATTCCTTCGGGACATTCTTTTGTCTCGCCGTTTAAAATAATCCTCATGTGTCTAGCTCGCCATTGCGGCCGGCTTTCTCGATCTTACATAGGCGTCAATTGCCTTTGCTGCCTTTTTGCCTGCGCCCATAGCCAGAATTACCGTTGCTGCGCCCGTTACAATGTCACCGCCCGCAAAAACCCCTTCCTTGCTCGTCTTGCACGTCTCAAGATCAGCAACAATATTACCCCATTTATTTACCTGTATATCGGGTGTTGTGGATTGAACTAAGGGGTTAGGACCGTTACCAATGGACATAATTAAACACTCGACATCGATCACAAACTCCGATCCCTTGACTGGGATCGGACGTCTTCTCCCTGATTCATCAGGCTCACCCAACTCCATGCGCACACACTCAAGACCCTTGACCCAGCCTTTTTCATCCCCTAAGATTCGTATAGGATTTGTGAGGAATCTGAATTGCAAACCTTCTTCCTCTCCATGGTGGATTTCTTCAATTCTTGCGGGCATTTCTTCCCGGGAACGCCGGTACACGACGTACACATTCTCAGCGCCGAGACGTAATGCAGTTCGTGCAGCATCCATAGCAACGTTTCCAGCTCCAATCACAGCCACATTCTTTCGCATAGCAATAGGAGTGGCGTAAGTTGGATTATAAGCCCTCATCAGGTTGACCCTCGTCAAGTATTCATTGGCTGAATAAACGCCATTCAGGTTTTCTCCAGGAATTCCCATAAACATGGGTAAGCCGGCGCCAGTACCAACAAAGACGGCGTCGAAACCGTTCTGTAACAAATCGTCTACGGTTTGTGCCTTACCAATGACGGCATTTAGTTCGACTTTGACTCCTAATTTCCGGAGATACTCCACCTCAGAATCCACAATTGTTTTGGGTAATCTGAATTCGGGAATTCCGTATACCAACACCCCGCCTGCCTTATGCAACGCCTCGAAAATCGTTACCTCGTGCCCCATCTTGATTAATTCACCCGCGCAGGCAAGCCCGGCAGGGCCAGCGCCCACAATGGCTACTTTATAGCCGGTCTTCTCCGGTATTGCGGGTATTTCCACAGAACCATGGTTTCGTTCATAGTCAGCAACAAAACGTTCCAGGTTTCCAATGGCCACAGGTTTGAATTTCTTACCTACGATACATACCTTTTCACACTGATCTTCCTGTGGGCACACCCGTCCGCAGACAGCCGGCAGTGCGTTTGTTTCTTTGATCTTGCGTGCCGCCGCAAGGAAATCACCTTCTGCAATTAATTTGATAAATCCCGGGATGTCTATACTAACGGGGCATCCATCACAACAGAGAGGCTTTTTGCATTGCAGACATCGCAATGCCTCCTGCCGTGCCATTTCCGGCGTATATCCATACGGTACCTCATCAAAATTCTTTATCCGGTTTTTGGGTTCTTGTTCAGGCATCTTCTGTCGGGGAATAGCGCCTATCTTTTTTGCAGCCGGTTTTCCCCCACCGGATTCAACACCGGAAAGACCCGCTGCCAATTGCTCAACAACGGCATGCCCTTCGGAAGCATGCATTGAGACCGCTGGTTTGTGAACTGTGCCTGAACGGTCTTCTGGCGGTTTCCAGCAGGAGCTATCCTGGCTTACGCTGGGTATTCTGGGCTCTTTATTTGCATATGCTTTCAGACGCTGTGATAAATTTTCATAATCCACCTGATGGCCGTCAAACTCCGGGCCATCCACACATACAAACTTGGGTTTATTATCGATTAAGACCCTGCAACAACCACACATTCCGGTTCCATCCACCATGATAGGATTCAGACTAACTATCGTCTTAATATTATAAGGCTTTGTGAGTTTGCTGACAGCAGCCATGAGCGGTACCGGCCCTACGGCGAAAACAACGTCTATCTTCCTTCCGCTGTTAATCAGATCCTGGAGTATTTGTGTGGGGAAACCCTTGATACCTTTCGAACCATCGTCCGTGGCAATCATAAACTCATCGCTACACGCCTGCATTTCCTTTTCGCAAATCAGCAGATCTTTATTTCTTGCGCTAATAATGGATATTAACGTATTTCCGGCATCATGGAGCGCCTGCGCTATTGGCATCACTAAAGCAATGCCAAGACCGCCGCCGATACATACAACTGTTCCAAAATTTTCAATATGGGTGGGATGTCCCAAGGGACCTACGACGTCAAGCAAGTAATCACCGGCGTTTAACGTAGACAATTGTTGGGTTGTCTCGCCTGCAACTTGGAAAATGATCGTAATTGTGCCGCGAGCAGTGTCAGAACCAGCTATGGTTAAAGGTATTCTCTCTCCCGGTTCGTCTATACGAAGCATGACAAATTGCCCAGCCTTTCTTTTGCTGGCAATCTTGGGAGCCTCAATCTTCATTAAAAAATTAGATTCTGCAATCTTTGTTTTTTCAACAATCCTGAACATATTCCCCTGCCTTTTTTAAACAATAATATCTAAATTTTTGATAAATTATAGAAGAAAGAAAACATATAAATTATAAAACTTTATGCTATCGTATAAATAATTAAAATGCAAGGGAAAAGAAGGTTTGACAAAGTGCATTGTTTTGCATATAATCCCCTTTTCTGGCAAGCTGAACCTGACAATGATGGTCATCTCGAAAAGAAGTTTTCACACAAACCTCAGCAATAGTAAAGATAATAAATACGTATGCATGCAATGTAATTAATAGCCCGAAGCAATTGTTTGACTGAGATACGAAGTGTCTTCAAGTCGAAAATTGTCTCGTGGAATCTATCCTGAGCGACGCTAATGTGCTTGCAACGCCCCTTTCTTTGCGTTCACTATTACGTATCATCCTTTTCCTGCTTCACAACCATGGGTGGAGGCAGAAAATCTGCAGTACTGCTTTATTAGGAGCCTTTTGAATGAAAGATATTGCCGTAAAAATGCACGTGGACAATATCCATAGTATTATAAAACGTTATCAACGGTTTCTTATTACTACCCATGTTCGGGCAGATGGGGATGGTATTGGGTCCGAAATAGCCCTATATTATGCACTCATGGGTATGGGAAAAAATGTCTGCATTGCCAACGACTCTCCGACTCCACAGGTATACAAATTCATTATTCCTCCCGAAGGAATATATGTATATCCTCAATCTCCGAAAGACTGCACAGAGGTTGTTTTCGCTCTTGATAGTCCCAATCTTGAACGTCTTGGCAAGGTACGGGAAATCATTCCGGAAGATGCAAAAATCATCAATATAGACCACCATGTCTCGAATGAATACTTTGGCATGGTCAATTGGGTGGTGGAGGACATGTGCGCCACCGGGGAAGTCATCCTAACTCTTCTGAAGAGCATGGACGTTGCTATTACCCCGGATATCGCCACGGCTTTATATGTGGCAATTGTAACGGACACCGGACGGTTTACCCATAGCAATACTACGTCGGAGGCGCTCAGGGCGGCCGCATTTCTCATCGAACATGGCGCAAGGCATGAAGAAATTTCCAAAAATGTTTACAACACCAATCCTTATAATTTAATCCAGTTAAATGCCCAGGCGCTTAGCACGGTTACTCTCCATGCCGGGAAGAAGATTGCCACAATTTGGTTAACGAAAGCAATGTTGGAAAAAGCGAATGTCAATCCGATCGATACGCAGGAATTTGCTGATATTCCCGTGTCAATTGAAGGGGTGACTGTTGGTGTATTGCTCCGTGAGATGACAAAGCCTGATTGGGTTAAAGTAAGTCTCAGGAGTAGAAACGGGTTTAATGTAAATGACGTTGCCAAAAAATTTGGAGGTGGTGGCCATAAGTATGCTGCCGGTTGCGAAATACAGGGCAGCATTGATGAGGTGCAACAATGCATCGTTGGAGAACTGGAGAAGGCTTTATCGTAAAAAGCGTCGGCGACTCAGACTGATAACAATAGAGCGCAGCGAAGCCATAACCAAACTTCCACCTGGTCATTATAATATTACCGTGTAAAATCTTTTTTTTGCAAGTTTTTTACCCCCCCTTGACTCTGTCGTGGTGGTTCGACAGGCTCATCATGCACGGTGCAACATCCAGAGCCTGCCGAAGGATCAGCCGAAAGACAAGAGGAATTTGGTTGCGGCTTTGCTATGTTATAATATCAACCAAAGTTGGTTGACCCGTTCCGGACTGAACAGGGTTGTGAAAAATTCGATAAAACTTATCCCCGTGAAAATGAAGAAAGGAAGACGTTTGCCAGTAATATTCATATAAAATTGTAAAAAGATACGTGGGACTTTACTATGTCTGCAGATGAAATAAAAAAAGAATTGGCATCTATACTTCGGGCTGTTAGAATCAGGATTGAAATTGAAAAAGGGTTTGGAATTGATACCATTACCGTTTCCAGACCAAACAAGCTAAACGTACAGCGGTCATCCAATCTTCTTGCTGAAAAACAATCTATGAAAACCCCTGACATCGACGGACGAAAACGGCAGACGGAAGGAACGAACAAGCGTTCGTCCAAAGACGCCACAAAACCACTCAGTGATCAAACTTCCGTGACCGAAAAAGGAGAGGGGGTTCAAATGCTCGAAACCCTGCGGAACGAAATGCTGGTTTGCCACAAGTGCTCACTGGGCAAGGCGCGCACCAACCTTGTCTTTGGCGTCGGTAATCCCCGTGCAACCTTGATGTTTGTGGGTGAGGCGCCGGGTCGTGACGAAGATCTTCAGGGTGAACCTTTTGTTGGTCGTGCAGGTCAATTACTCACCAAGATTATTGAGGCTATTGGTCTGAAGCGCAATGATGTATATATTGCCAATGTCCTGAAATGTCGTCCTCCGGGAAACCGCGCCCCCCTGCCCGAAGAGATCGTTCTTTGTATGCCTTATCTTTTAAAACAAATCGAAATTATTCAACCAAAGGTTCTGTGTGCCCTGGGCACCTTTGCCGCACAGACCCTGCTTAGCACAAAGGCTCCCGTTGGCACGTTACGGGGCAGGTTTCATGACTACAAGGGTATTCCCATAATGGTCACCTTCCATCCCGCTTATCTCCTGAGAAACCCCAATGACAAAGCAAAAGTATGGGAGGATATGAAAAAAGTACGGGATCTTTTGAGTGAATTATCCGGAAAAGACCTGAAAATATAAGTCCATAATATAGAATTTCAGGGTCATCGTGTAGTTGTGTGGGTAAAAGAGAGAGCAAATTAGTATAAGATGGCTTTAGATAAAGGGAGAAGAGCTTTTAAAAGGGTCA